>DAORIL010000340.1:0-7109 GCA_035438525.1 Pyrinomonadaceae bacterium | reverse complement strand
TTATTTTTAGACAAAAAGGATTTGGATTTATTGACTTTTGCCTGCACGCATCATAATGCAGGCATTTTGGAAGGCGATATAACTGTCCAAACTTGTTGGGATGCCGACAGACTGGATTTGGGCAGAATTGGAATCAGACCAAATCCACAATATCTGTGCACAAAAACGGCAAAAAGAGTCGAAATAATTGAATGGGCCTATAATAAAAGTAGAATTGAATATAAGAGTTAAAATCGAGGAAATCTTAATTTCAATTGATTTCAATGGAGATAACGCCAAGCAATAAAAAATAAAGTAAATGATTAGAAAACACTTTTTTGCCTGGTTTTTGAGAAAAGGCGATCAAATTAACCATAAGATCTATGGTCAATACAAATCTGAACTTTTCAAAGAAATAGCGGGAAAAGTGGTTGAAATCGGTCCCGGCACCGGAGTCAATTTTGAATATTTGCCAAAAGTAATTGAGTGGATCGGGATTGAGCCAAATGAATTGTTTTGGTCTGATTTGAAAGAAAAGGCAAAATCAAAAAAAATTTCTGCCAAAATTGAAAAAGGTGACGAAGCAAAAATATTACTCCCGGATGAAAGTGCAGATTTTGTAATAATTACGCTTGTTTTATGTTCAGTAAAAAATCCCGAAATTATGATCGGAGAAATAAAACGAATTTTGAAACCGGGCGGAAAACTTATTTTTATTGAGCATGTTGCGGCCGAAAAAGGCACAAAACTTAGATTTTTGCAGGGACTTTTTAATCCTGTCTGCCAGTTGTTGGCGGACGGTTGTAACTGCACTCGTGAAACCTGGAAATTATTGGAGAATGCCGGATTTCAAAAAATAGAAATCTCCCATCAAAAAATTAAAGGAGCGGTTTCCTTCGTTTCACCGCATATAATTGGCTTTGCAATTAAATAAAATTTCAGTTTATGCCCCATTTAAATTGTAATTCCAAATTATTTGGTAAAAAATATTTTTCGAAATTATGAATAAAAATCGATTAGAAGCATTTAGCGATGGTGTAATTGCCATTATCATAACGATTATGGTTTTAGAATTAAAAGTTCCTCATGAAGGCGAATTCTCAGCCCTAACTGAAAAACTTCCAACTTTTTTAAGTTATGTTGTTAGTTTTATTTACGTCGGAATTTATTGGAATAATCACCACCATCTTTTACACACCAGCAAAAGAGTTAATGGCGCGATCTTGTGGGCAAATTTGCATCTACTTTTTTGGCTTTCGCTTTTGCCTTTTGCTACGGGTTGGATGGGAGAAAATCATTTTGCTCCGGCAACTACGGCTTTTTATGGAATCATTTTGTTACTGGCAGCAATTGCTTTTAATATTTTGCAAATCAAAATCATTAATGAACATGGGAAGGATGATTCTACTTTAGCCAAAGCTGTCGGCAACGGTATTAAAGAAAAACTTTCACTGGCTTGTTATTTTGTGGGGATACCTCTTTCATATTTTGTTAGTCAATGGGTTGGAGTTGCAATTTTTGTGCTGCCCGCAATAATGTGGTTTCTTCCTGATCCCAGAATCGAAAGAGAAATTGAGAAAAAAGCTTAATAAATTTATAAAAATCTATACGATTTGGTCTTTCATAAAAACTAAAGATTCCTGGCCTGTTTTAGTTTCAAATAATGAAGATAAGACAATGAATAATGGTTAGGCTCTGGTAGTGGTGATATGACATCGATTACTTCAATCGGGGGGTTAAAATTAGAAACAATTAACCCTGTCGGAAAAAACATATAGACCGTGCCTTCCCATTTTCCGAAATTAAAATTGCCGGGCGAATACCATTGGATCTGATCTGCTGCAAAAACTATGGCATTAGTATATTTAGCTAACGATGCCATCAATGACCGACCATCATTATTAACCTGCAGATTTGTCCAGGATGAAGGTCCGGTATAAGCCGCACCACAAGCATAAACGACAATATTTTCTACGCAATCTTTGATAGCAGCCCAGGTTGAGACATTGCCGAGCGTCACACCTTCTTTCCCCAGTTGCAAACCTCTTCCGCCATGCCACCAAAAATCGCTCCTGTTTCCCATACCACTGCCGTTTCCGTGACAAAGTATAAATAGAGTTTTTATTTTCCCTCTAATACTTGCTGCTACTTTTATTCGGGAAAAGGCATTGGCTAATGGAGTTGTTTCATCAAGGTGACTGGTAATCAGGGCGGTTGCGACAAAAGGCAAATTGCCTTTTAACCTGGAATCTCTAAAAATAAAATAATTTGTTATTTCATCTGACATAATATTTGCTTTTTATTTTAAATTTGGGGTTAAATTCTGATTGAAGAATTAAAACGAATAAAATTGGAATCTCTAAAGTTTGGATAAAAATGGATAATTTCCTTTGATTTATTATTTCAAGTTCCTTTTCCGTTTTAATTCTTCAAATGCAACACATTCCTTTAAACAAAAACAATTGATGGTGCGAGTTTTTTGACAGCCTCGACAATATCATTTGAATCACTGTAAAGAACGCCTTCTGCGGCATACATATTGAGCAGAGTAATCATCATTTTCTTAGAATCCGGACCGTTTTTAATGACTCTGTTGTTATACTTTGCCGGATGAATCTTTCCATCAATATTCAATATTTTACGGGACATTTTCCGTTGAAAACTCCAAATTGCTTCTCTGGTTCGGGCACAGAATCTTCCTGTTATTTCAGGTAGGTCATTTTTTCCTAATCCTATTGTTTGTTTAGAAAAAGAATCGCTCCAGGCGATCAACTTAAACAATGCCTGCACCAACAACACATCATTTTTTTCATTTTTCTCACCGGTTCCTATCAGGTAAGAAATATTCACCTCTTTGTGTTTATAATTATTAAAAATTACTTTTTCTATTGTTGCCATAATTAACTCCATACGTTTTTGTTGGGGGCTTAGTGATAATTTTAAAATTTGCTCAGGAAAACCTGAAACTATTTAACCTATTAGAGTTAAATTGCTTATTCACTTCCCCCCAACATTAGATAATTTTAATTCGCCTCCCTGATGGGTGAATTTGTGCCATAATCAACAAGTTCATTTGTCTGAGGTGCATATTTATTAAATCGCCGAAACCCCAAGAGATAGAAATTTTCTCTTTGAGAAGCATTTAATAAAGTTAAAACCTGAACCTGGAATATCCTGTATTTGATAAAGGTAGTAATCACCCCATTAGTATTTCTTTCAATTCCAATTGAACATTGCGGAAGAAAAATCTGACTTGTATGCTTTCTTATTTTTAAAGTTATCGCCGCATCGAGTTCATCAAAATTTTCTTTGAAAACCTTATGAAGCGGATTCATGATCGTATTTAATTGAGGTTGAATTTTGACAGGTGTTTTGAGCCCATATTCAATTGAAGCGTGTCCGTCAACTAAAATCTTTGGAGGACCATAACCAACAAAATCATAACCAAACTCAGGCTCCTCAATATACATAAACCTTCCGGTCATTTCTAAAAAATATCTTTCTTCTATCATATAACTCCTTATTGAATTGAAAATCCGTTTAGTGGATTTCCGTAAAAAGCCTCAGTTTTCCAACTGTTTACATCCCATTTCTCTGTTCCCATAATCTTGACCGGCAGGATAATGCGGTAAAAAGGTAATGGAATTTGGTTCGAGTAAGCAGGAACAATGAATTTGCCGTCCGCACCGACGGAAAAACTCATCTCGCGGATTTGGGTCCCGTTGCGATAGATTTTTACTGTGTATTCACCCGGATTTTTGTCGGTGTAAAGTGCATTTGGATAATCATCGCGGTTAAAACCTCCGTTGTTATCAACCCGCAGATTATTCCATTGGAATTGGTAGCGTTTCCATTTTTTATCAGGTGCCCAAGCTGGAGCAGAATCCGACATTCGTTCGTCGTAATCACTGACGCCACTACCATCACCATCTGCAGTTGAAGCGACCTGTTTTCCTTGATAAAAGACCCGCCCCTCTAATTCACTGTTGCTAATGTCGCCTTTCAGCCAAAAGCTGACCAACGGCATCATTCCGCCGATATTATCCAGACTGTGGTGAAATCCGAGCATTCCGAACGGCAGGAGCCAATCGTGTTCAACATAGAATCCAGCCTTGTTTTTTTCGTCCGGTCTATTTGCCCGGCTGTATTTTCCAACTTTGAATTTGCCCTGATAGAGAACTTCATTTGTGTCGTGATTGGTAATTTTGAAAGTATAAACTCCGATTCCGGCGGCCGACTTCGTGGAAAAAATTCCCGCAGTGACAGGATCTACACTTTCAAACAAAACTGTATCGTCGGCAGCTATCCGGCTGCTTTGTTTTAGCGTTTCGCTAAACCAGGTAGAACCGTCCGGGTTGAAATATTCAACCGTGTAATTCAGAGATTTTTCGTTATTGTAATAATGACTGAAACGAATCACCGGAACCCAGCTTGAATATTTTTGATTCGGCATTTTCCAATATTCGTCGCGGGTAATTGCCTGAACATAAATTGAATTTTTTAGCAAAACCGGAACATTTGTTGCTCTTTTCGGCGCGTAAATTAATTTAGAATCATTAGTTTTTGAATTAACTTTGCCGATATTTGATGTGTCATTGGTTTTCGTATCCGGCTTTTTGATATCCGGTTTCTTGATATTGATTTCAGGCTTATCAATTTTTATCTTTGGAATTTTGATATTAAATTGTCCTGAAACCTCTAAAGAACTAAATAAAAAGGCCATTAAAAATACGATTGTGGTTGTTATAATTTTATCCATATTATTCCTCTACTTTGTTAATATTTGTTTTTTGAGTCCGCTTTCCGGGGGCGCAGTCGAAGGATAAAGTTCAGAACTTAATTGGATAAGTAAATTCGTAACTAGTTCATCCCTGTTGATTTATCCTTTATCCTCCAACACACGTTTAGGGGGACTTAAAAAATTAACAAAATACCGGTGCAACCTCCTCAATTCGGGTTCTTTGGTTACTGCTTAAGGTTCCAAGCGTTTCTAAAAAATTCGGATGCGTCAGACCCGTTCCCAAATATGTCCAACGGTTGGCTTGATGCTGAACTTTAATAAATTCTTCCCTTTCGGCTTCGGTTAATTTTCTTTCAGTAGCCAGTTCAAAGGCTTCGAGGTCGAAAATCGTTTGCTGTTTCAGTCCTTCGTCCAGAAATCCTCCAATTTCCAGAAATTCATCGACCGCATTTTCGATTTCCATTTCGCTCAAACCTTCGGCTAAAGCTTCAACCATTAACGTATCAAGCTTGGCATGTTGGGCTTCTTCCATCCAGTGATGTCTGAGCAGACTTTTGAACTGCGGGTCGAGTTGCTGATTGTCTTTAATTGCTTCGATATAATGACGTTGCGACATCCATTCGATCACCAACACGGTCAAAGCAACCGCCAAAGGCTGATGCGATAAAACCTCTTTTGCAACGTCAGAAGCCGGACCTATGACGGCACATTCAGAACCGAAGTTTTCGTAAAATTCTTGTTTGAATCTTTTGAAAAGCTGGATATGTTTGGCTTCCTCACCCGCAAATTGAAGAAAAGCCCGAACCCGATAATCATCTTCTTTAAGTGACGGGCGAACGTGATCCAGCACAAACGGTAGAATGAACTCTTCGACCAAACCAAAAATTCCTAGATAGGTATTTCCCTTGATTTGATTTAAGATCCGCTTTTCGACCGGATTCAAAAAAGATAATTGTTCGATTCGGGCCAGCGTTTCGGGCATAAAAGGTTTCATAAAATCGAGTTGTTTATCACCGCCGATAATGTCCTCAATCCGCCAGTTGATTTTTTGCGAAGCGACTAAAGTTTCGCGGTAACCATACCGTCCTGTTGTTTTGTTATTTACTATTGCGTCTAACATTTATTTTTAACTCCTAATTAATTTCTTATGATTTTTCTAAGGCTAAAAAGTTTAATAAACTGATTTTTCTTAGCCTCACAAAACAATGTTCTGTCCATTTTTTGTCTTTAAATTCAACTCTTAAAAAGTTGTAAACGGTGAACAAAACATCGTTGCCAATTACCTTACAAAAAGCTAAAATATTTAATCTTGAGAAATAGTTAAGAATTAAAAGAGAATTTTCTTAGAAGCATTATGTCTTTACATATCAAGCATTTATATGAATTTGGAGAATTCCGGCTTGATACCGAAGAGAAGATCCTAATGCGTGGTGATGAACATCTCGAACTCACCCCGAAGGCTTTTGAACTGCTGACACTCTTTGTTGAAAATGCTGGAAGACTGCTCAAAAAAGACGAGATCATGGAGAAGATCTGGGCGGATAGTTTTGTCGAGGAAAGCAATCTGACCTTTAACATCGGACAACTGAGAAAAGTTCTAAGAGACGATGCTCAGCAGCCGATTTTTATTAAAACTGTCCGCCAACATGGTTATCGATTCATTGCAACGGTCAAAGAAGTGGAAAAATTAACCCCTCCGGTTAAAGTAATTGAAATTTCACCTCAAAAAACGTCTGGAGATATTTCAAAACTTGTATCGGAGAATGCCCGGGAATCTTTTTCCAAACAGATTTCCAAACCTAGTTTTGCTGCAATCGGTTTAGTAATTTTGCTGATTTTAATATTAGGAGGAGTTTTGTTTTTGAAAGGAAGTTTTATAAATCGCAAACCGAATCTTCCGATCTTAAACACTGAATTTAAATCTGAAAGACTGACCAATACCGGCGGCGTTTATCATGCCGCTATCTCGCCTGACGGCAAAAGAATGGCATATTTCAGCGAAAATGGAGGAAAATATGGACTCTGGATCAGAAACCTCGAAACCTCCGAGAATATTCAAATTATTCCAAATTCAACCATTTTTTACAGTGGTCTAAACTTTTCACATGATGGAAAAACACTTTATTTTACAGGCATAAATGATAAACAACCGGCTTCGATCTACCGCATTTCAGAGATTGGAGGAATTCCGAAAGAAATTATCAGTAAACCTCAAGGTTGGTTTAGTCTTTCACCTGATGATAAGCAAATTTCTTTTGTGCGGTGCCCTCTACTAGAAGAAGATTATTGTTCGCTTTACGTTGCCGATTCGGATGGAAAAAATGAGCGAAAAATTTTAACTCGTCAGAGACCTTTCCGCATTAGCGATAATCAATTTTCGCCGGATGGA
>DAORIL010000339.1:0-7136 GCA_035438525.1 Pyrinomonadaceae bacterium | reverse complement strand
AACTCCCCCCAAAACTGACGAGACTGCAAACAAAACTATTCCTGTTAAAAGTAACCGCCGCCGACCAATAATATCGCCGAGTTTTCCAATGCTAACGATGAGGGTTGTAATTGCCAGAAGATACGCCAAAACTACCCATTGAACCTCTTGAAAAGACGCATTGAAGACTTGTGCCAAAGTTGGCAAAGCAACATTAGCAATACTCGTTCCGAGGGAAGAAAGCAACATAGAAAGAGAAAGACTTGCTAAAATCCACCCAACGGAAGCCGGACTTTTAACAGTCACGGCTACATTTATGTTTTGGTTTGTAATAAAATTTCCAGTCATAATCGTTATTTTTTGAGAAGCCAGACTTTTTCAACTGCTTCATAAATTCCTTTCAAACCTCCGGAAACGGCTGAAACTCCCAGCATTTTTAACTGATAAGTCTTTTTATAATGTTGCTCAATTTCTTCCTCACTAATTGAAAAAGGAGGTCCATCCATCAAACTTTGGTCATAGTCATAACAAATTAATAACTGCGGTGCTTTACCCGTTATTTTCAATAAATGTTTGGTATAAATCTTCCTTGTTTTTTCTGATAGGGCGACCAATGCTGCACGGTCATAAACTGCATCAACTTGACCAATCGTTTTGCCGTTCAGGGCAAAGATATCTCCGACAAAAATATCGATATTTTCTGCCCTGAAATGCTCCGTTTCTCCAAACCGGGTAATTTCAGGCTGCAATTTGAGTTCCCTAAATAATTGCTCAATCGCCAATTTACTCAATTCAGCTCCAACCACTTTCATACCTTTTGCAAGCAGCCAGGAAATATCAAGTGTTTTTCCGCATAACGGTAAAAAGACCCGGCTTCTTGCGCTTAATGAAAGTTCCTTAAAATACTTCACAAGAAGCGGATTCGCTTTGGGTTCGTGAAAAGCAATATCATTACGGTGCCATTTTTCGTGCCAATAAGTTGTATCTAACATAATTCTTTTCCTTAAATTCATTTCGCTTTCTGTTTCAATCTCTTCTGAACATTTTGCAATAGTCCTATTTTTCGAAACTTTTTTGCAAAAGCTCCAAAATTACGCGGGCTTCGTCTTCCTGGAGATCACCAAAAAAGTTTTGCACTATTTTTTTTCTCAGCTTTGATATTTTTGTCACAGCCTGACGACCCTTGGCAGTAATTCGAACTATTCTGGTTCTTTTATCACCTTCATTCTCTTGCTTGGCAATATATCCTTTCTCTTCGAGCTTTTTCAGACCACGCCCGGCATTACTCCGGTCGATAAAAAGCATATTTGAAAGTGCATCCTGAGTGGTTTCCCCGTCAGCCCGGTCAAGCAGGGATAATAAACGTGCCTCGGTATGATTAAGTCCCAATGCCGCAAAATGCTGTTCAGCAAGTTGATACCGCCGACGGGCAAGTTCCCCGATCAGATCGAATAGTTTCATTAAATCGTCCATTTTGAATCCCCTCTAACATAAAATTTCAATTGCATTAATATTAATGCGTGCGCCCGCATTTATTATATACAAAGAAAATCATAAAAAGCAAGCCCAAAATGATTTAAAATTTAAAGTTAAAGAAAAGAGTAAGATAAACGATTTTTAATAAAACAAAAGTTCTGGTAAAAACGGAATATCTTATCAGCAAAACAGGAACGGCTTGAGGTTGAGCTTCATCAATAATAATGTTAATAACGGGATATTGATTAGGTAGAGTTTGTTGCCGTGAGATTCAATTCATAAAGATATAAAAACCTTCTGAGCAAGGTAATTTTTTTGGCAAAACAATGAAAAAAAACTCTATCTTTTAGGAATGATTTTGGTATAAACCAGGAGTAATTCCGGTAAAACGCTTAAAAGCTTTGGTAAAATGGCTTTGATCGGTAAATCCTAATTCATAAGCCGTATCAATAATTGTTTTTCCGGTCAAAAGCAATTCTTTGGCTCGTTTGATCCGGATCAGTTCAAGGTAGGCATAAGGCGATAATCCGGTATGGCGTTTGAAGATCCTGATCAAATGAAATTGACTCATATAAGCAAAAGCTGAGATTTCTAACAAGGTAATATTATCGAGATAATTTTCTTCCAAATAACTTTTTACCCGGCTAACCACTTTTGGTTCAGGAGCCGGTTCTTTTTCGTTGATTTTTTCTCCCTGGCGGGAAGTTAATTCAGCAAAAGTTTCTAAAATCAAAGTTCCCTTTTCTAAAGCGGAATTTGAGGTTTCAAGGGTGCGGTGCAGTTTGAGCAACTTTTGGGCAAGTGCAGGATCGTTGACAACCGGCTCTTTGAAAAAAGTTTCGGTTCGGTTCCCCTCATCTGTTTCTGCCAGAGAATGTCCGAAGAACTTTGGGTCTGCATAAAAAATTCGAAATGCCCAGCCGTCAGCAGTCAATCCGTTTCCATCATGAACCTCACCCGGATTGATCAGGATGATTTGACCTTTTCCGGCTTTATGACGATTTCCTCGGAGATTAAAAACTTCCACGCCGCGTTCAACTACTCCGATTGCAAATCCCTCGTGAGTGTGTGGAGCGAATGAGTGGGTGAGATAATTTGCCCTTAAGCATTCAAGCCGTCCAAATTCATCTGACTGCCAAATTTTTGTTTCTTCTCTGGATGACGTCTGTTTCTTCATTTCTGCTAACATAATTTTTACCCTTAAATCCTATCTCATAATAACTATATAGTAATACAGTTATTAAATTAAGGCAAATATTACTGGCAAACTCGAAAACAATATTTTTAAATTACCCAAAGAGGATTAAAAATAAGTAAGCGGAATTTAAGTTTCTGGTTTGTCAAAAATAAAAAACTTATTTTATTAAAAAATTTTTAAAAAGGACCGCCTACTTCCATTAGTCTGTTTTTAATCTGAAATAGTCAAAACAGGACAAGATGATTGGCGAATTATTTCAGAAGTTTTTTCTCCTAGTGTTTGAATACTTAGGAGTTTACGGCTTGTTCCGGTAACGATTAAATTTGCCTTTATTTCATTGGCTGTTTCTAAAATCTTAACCATCAAATCACCGTGTTTAACCACTTCCAGCAGATTACAATTTTTCTTTGAATCCTGAGGGATCCAATCACAAAGTTGGGGTAATTTTTCTCCATTCTTTTCAGATATGACTTGAAGCACAAATAGTTCTGCTTCAAATTTTTGGGCTAACATAACAGCATAATTGAGCGCGTTTTTTGATTCATTCGAAAAATCTACTGGACAAATAATTCTTTTAATTTCAATGATTTCAGCAGTTTTGACATTCGAATTGACGGTTAAAACAGGTAAACTACTTTCCCACAAAATCGTTTCGGCAACTGATCCGAATTTTAAATTTTCAATTCCGTTTCTTCCGTTTGTGCCTAAAGTAATCAAAATTGTGTTGGATTTTTCTGATTCCTCCAAAATTGCCGAGGTCGGCGAATCGTCAACAAAAACCGCCTCAAAATCACTTCCCCTGCCAAGAATTTCTTGAGCAAAACCTTTAATTTGCAAAATGTTTTCGTCTTCAATTTGTTTTTCTTCCGCCGCAATTTCTTCAAGTTGTGATTGGGTAAAATACGGTGGTAAATCTGTTTCGCAGGCATTTATGATCTTTAACTTTGCTCCGAAAATAATGGCGAATTGTTCAGCAAATTTCAGCGCAATTGAGGATTGCGGGCTAAAATCTGTTGCGCAAATGACGGTTTTCCCCTCAGATTTCTTAGTGGTTTCAGGATGTTTTTTGCGTTCGCTTAAGTAAAAAAGAACCGGAACAGCCATTCTGGAAAGCAGTAAACTTGCAACTTCTCCAGCCATCAGAGAAATTGCCAAACCTTGGAAAATCGGGTCGGCAAGCATCACTGCTGAACCGACTATTACCGCCGCAGCCGTCAACAGCATCGGTCGAAAACGCACCGCCCCTGCGTCAACAACAGCATCGACCAAGGACATTCCGTGGTTCATTCTTAGCTCGACGAAATCGACTAAAATAATCGAATTTCTGACAACAATTCCCGCTCCCGCAATAAACCCGATCATTGAAGTTGCGGTGAAAAATGCGCCCATCAAAGCGTGTGCAGGTAAAATTCCGACGAGCGAAAACGGAATTGCTGCCATAATAGTCAGCGGAGTTTTGAAAGATTGGAACCACCCGACAACGAGGATATAAATCAAGACCATTACCGCCGCAAAAGCGATCCCCATATCACGGAAAACTTCGTAGGTGATATGCCACTCACCGTCCCATTTCATCGAATATTTTTCGGTCAAAAAAGGCTGTGAAGCAACGTATCTTTCCAAAGCATATCCTTCCGGAAGTTTCATTTGCTCAATTTTGTCATTCAAACCAAGAATCGCATAAACCGGACTTTCAACCGCCCCAGCCACATCTGCTGTCACATAAACGACAGGCATCAGATTTTTGTGATAGATGCTTTTGTCGCTTTTAACTTCTTGCACTTCAACAAGTTCACTGACAGGAACAAGATTTCCCTGATTCCCGATAACTTTAATTTGCTGTATATCGGCTAAATTTGAACGATCTGCTTTCGGCAAACGAAGATTGATATAAGTGTCTTCCTTTTCGGCTGGAACATGAAGCAAACCAACATTTAATCCATCAACTGCAACCCGCAAAGTGTTTGCAATCTGTTCGGCAGAGATTCCATTAATGGCAGCTTTTTCTTTGTTAATTTTGAGGTTATATTTGGTCTGATTATCTTCGACATACCAATCTACATCCACCACACCATCGGTATTTTGCAAAATGTCTTTAACGCCTTTGGCTATCTCGATTTGGCGTTCGTAGGTCGGACCGTAAACTTCAGCGACGATAGTTTGCAGAACCGGAGGACCGGGCGGGACTTCAGCGACTTTGATGTTCGCGCCATATTTTTGGGCAATTTTTTGTAATTCGGGGCGAACACGCTTGGCAATTTCGTGGCTTTGCGCTGAGCGTTCCTCCTTGGAAAGAAGATTGACCTGAATATCTGCAACATTTGAACCGTGCCGTAAAAAATAATGACGAACTAAACCATTGAAATTATAAGGCGAAGCTGTGCCGACATACATTTGATAATTAACGACTTCCGGCACAGTTCCCACGTAATTTGCCAATTCTCGGGTGACGGCGGCGGTTTGTTCAAGTGTTGTGCCTTCAGGCATATCAACGATGACCTGAAACTCCGATATATTATCGAATGGAAGCATTTTGACTTTGACAAATTTCAGGGCAACCAGTGATGAAGAAGCAAGTAAAAGTAGAACCACACCCGCCAAAAATGAGTATCTCCAGAAAGGTTTAACGATGATTGCCTGCATCACTTTTCGATAAAGTCTGGTTGTAAAACCTTCTTCCCTGTGTTCGTGTTTGGTATCGCGTTTGAGTAATTTCAGACTTGCCCAGGGTGTGACGACAAAAGCGACGATCATCGAAAAGATCATCGCGGCACTCGCCCCAACCGGAATTGGACGCATATAGGGTCCCATCAAACCACTGACAAACGCCATCGGCAAAATCGCCGCAATCACGGCGAAAGTTGCCAGAATCGTCGGATTCCCCACCTCATCAACCGCTTCAACAGCAATTTCAACTAAAGGGCGACCTTTGTTTTCAGGCAACCCGTAATGTCGAGTCATATTCTCGACGACAACAATTGCATCATCAACCAGAATCCCGATGGAAAAAATGAGGGCAAAAAGTGTAATACGATTGAGTGTATAGCCGTAAAAATAGAAAACAGCTAGAGTTAACGCAAGTGTGACGGGAATGGCAATTGCCACAATTCCTGATTCACGAAAACCCAATGCAAACATTATCAAAACCGAAACCGAGGCGATGGCAATCAACATATGCAAAAGCAATTCATTTGATTTATCGGCGGCGGTTTCGCCATAATTTCTGGTTGTTGTGACGCGAACCTCATTTGGAATAAATGTCCCTTTGAGCGAATTGATCTTTTCCAGAACTTTTTCGGAAATTTCAATCGCGTTAGTTCCTTTGCGTTTGGAAACAGCAATAGTCAATGCTGGCTCAACACCCGCAACTTTTTCTTTTGCTTCGCCTATACCTTGTCCAAACATTACATAATCGGTAGGTTCTTCCGCACCATCCGCGATTGTTGCCACATCACGCAAGAAAACCGGACGGTTGCCAAACACTCCGACTACGACATTTCCAACATCTTCTGCGGATGTCAAAAAATTGCCTGTTTCAACAATTGTTTCTTTGTTTTGAGCGGAAATATTACCCGAAGTAATTTGCTGATTTGATTTTTGTAAAAGGGGGATAATTGCTGCCAGGGCAATATTGCGCGAAGACATTTTAGCTCCGTCAAGCAAAACACGAACTTGACGGCGTTGACCGCCGATAATTTTCACTTCAGAAACATCATTGATCTCTTTGATCTGGTCGGTAATTTGGGCAGAAATTCGACGAAGGGTGAAATGATCGTAATTTGTGCTTGAAAGTGTTAATGCCAAGATCGGAACATCATCAATTGAACGTGGTTTGACGAGCGGAGGGGTTGCTCCGTTTGGAATCAAATCCATATTGGAAAAAAGTTTTTGATTAAGCCGAACTATTGCATCTTCTTCATTTTGCCCGACTTTGAAACGAATAATTGCCATTGACATTCCGGGTGAAGAGGTGGAATAAATGTATTCAACCCCGGGGATTTCCCAGAGCAGTTTCTCCATAGGCTTGGTAATGCGTTCCTCGACCTCTTTTGCCGAAGCACCCGGCATCTGAACCATCACATCAACCATCGGCACGATAATTTGCGGTTCTTCTTCACGGGGAAGCATAATCACCGCACCAATTCCGAGCAAAACCGAAGCCGCAATGATGAGCGGTGTGAGTTTTGATTGAATAAAAGCTCCGGCAAGTTTTCCGGCAATTCCAAGCTCGTTCATACCTTTATCTAACCTTGACTCCATCGTTGAGGCGATGAATATCAGCCGATGCAAATTCGTCTCCTTCGGAAAGTCCCGACAACACTTCAACCAATCCATCGGCTGTTTTCCCAATCGTCACAACGCGAAGCTGCGCGATTCCTTCAGGTGAAATAACGAAAACTCCGCTGAGCTGTCCGCGTTGGACAATCGCGTTTTGGGGAATCATAATTGCCTGTTTTCCGGCAACCGGAAATCGTGCCAGACC
>DAORIL010000338.1:0-7176 GCA_035438525.1 Pyrinomonadaceae bacterium | reverse complement strand
CATTTTTTAGTCTCCACGGGCATAATAAATGTTTCTTGAAATGTATCTTTGGTCATTTCAGGGTTTGCAATTGCCGTAATTTCAAAATGATTAACTTCTAATTCCAAACTCTTTGCCGGAACCGAAATTTCAAACTCTTGCTGAATTGTTTCGCCGGCTTTGACCGGAATTTCAATATTGGGCAAATTTATTTTTCCATTTGGTAAATTTAATGAAAGCGAAACTGTCGAATCTTTATTTCCGCGATTTGCCAGTGTCATCCGAAAAGTGTTGTAAATATTGCCGTCTTCGCCTTTTCGATAAAGTGTTGACCGATTCGGAGCGATTGTTACCATCATACTGTGCCGCATCGAAAACGCTGTAAACAAAGCAGTTCCGTAAATTATGATAATCGCAAAAACGGCAATTCGTTTAATATCACGCAAACCGATTCGTTGATACCAACTCGCTTTTTTATCACCTAAAAGCTCGCCTTTTTCGCCCCACGCGTAATGCACTAACGTATCTTCGCCAAATTTGCCCATAATTGATTTGCAGGCATCGACGCATTCACCGCAATGGATACATTCGATTTGATACGGCGAATTTCGAATATCAATTCCCATGTGGCAGACGCGGACGCATTTGTTGCATTCAACACAAATTTCTTTCGGGTCACGGTAATGAACGACCAGTGTTTCGTTATCACCCAAAATTCCCTGCAAATAGCCGTAGGGACAAACGGTTGTGCAAAATGTTTGGCGTAAAAAAGCAAAATCCGCAAAAGTTATTAACGTGACAACTGCTCCGGCAATTCCGCCTGCTGTCACGATGTCAAATGAAATCAAACTTTGAAATAGGTCTCTCGGTTCAACAAAATATGAAATAAAAACGAACGCCAGAAAAACCGAGGCAAAGCCCAAAATTGTGTAAACAGCGATACGGTTCATCCAATGTCTGACGTTCAAACTTTGCTTAGCAAACCTTTTGTTGATAAAAGTTTTGATCTTTGTTTCGAGGTTAATCGCAGCCTCGCTGAAAATCATTTGCGGGCATAAATAACCGCAATAAACTCTGCCATAAAGCATTGACATGGCCGCGATAATAAACATCAAAAACAATAACGAAAAGAAAATAATGGCAAATTCATTGATCCAAAATTCGTATCCGGCAAAATAGAATCGTGCACGCGGAATGTCGAACCGCATTATGTTAAAGAACGGAAGTGCTACAAAAACTGCGAAACAAACAACATGAATAACCCTGCGTAAAATGTGCCAGTTATATTTTTCAAGCTTAAAATCCTTATTAACAACCGGAAGTTTTTTCCTCGTTTTTACTGGTTTTGGTTTTTCTGCGGTGACGACGTTTTCTTTAGCTGTAATTACTTCATTCATAAACCCTCCTTGTCTATAATCATATAACTATATACGACTATTGTCTATGACAAGCAGGAACATTCTCATCATTTGTGTGGGAGTTCATCATCATTGGCATTACTCCTCGATAAACCAAAAACAAACCCAAAATTAAAACGCTGACCGAAGCCAATTTGCTTCCCCAACGACTCAGTTTCAAACTAAAAGCAGTGGAAAAAATTCCGATCGCCAAAAGTGAAAAAGCTGTTCCTAAACCAAATGCGGTCATCGTCAACGCCCCCGAAACAACCGAACCGGTTGCCATTGACTTTAAAAGCGCAGCATAGATCAGTCCGCAAGGCAAATAACCTAAAATCAAGCCCAAAGTGAATTTACTACTGACCGTGGGTGATGTAATTTTACTGCCTAATGGCTTCAAAAATTTTGAGGTGTAAAGCAAAGGATTGTATTTTTGTAAACCTTTGCTCGGCAGCAAATCCAACATCAAAAGTCCGGCAAAAACCATCAAAAAACCACTGACAATCGCCACAATATTTTCAAGTCCGGCCAGCTGTCCGACAAATCCGATGGTCGTCCCAAAAAAACCGGCAATTGCACCTAAAATTGTGTAAGTAATAATTCTGCCAAAATTATAAGCAAGATGTGCGGACACTTGTTGCGAGACTGTTCGAGAACCGAGTGGAAGACTATAGGAAAGAACTATCGGTCCGCACATCGAGACGCAATGGAGGCTACTGACTAAACCCAAAATAAAAATGATGTAAAATTCCCAGGCTGACATAAAATTCTTTTAATCCGGCTGATACAGCCAAGACTCTCCGCTGCCAACTTCATATATATTCATCCCTTTGAGCGGAGGCGCGTAAACGTGAATCGAGATGGCATTTTCTTTATTCGTTGCATCATTGCCAAGATGGTGAATATCCGGCTCCCCAACCCCGGCCAGCATTCCCGCCGGAACAATTTGTGCCGAACTGATGCGGATTTTTTCTTCTTTATCAAATTGATACTTGGTCTCGGTAATTTCTCCTTCAAAGATCCGAACTACGCCGTGTGAGCCGTTATGATCGTGAATCAAAGTTATTTGTCCCGGAAGCCAGGCCAAAATCAGTAATTCCACAAAATCATTCCGAAAGATTTTGTTTCGGGCGTATTTTTCAGAGTTGAATTGACGGTAAGGACGGATTTCTTCTTCAGTAATTTCGGCGGCTGCCAGCCAACCGCAAATATCAGGCAATGACGGAACTTCTTTCAGACCACTAAATTTTTCAATTAAAAATCTTAAACCATTTTGTTCTCCTGAAATTTCGATTGTTTTTTGGTCTGACATAAATTAATAATTGTTGCGGAAGATCTCGTAACAAGGAGAAAATCGAAATCTTCCGCGTCATTTCGGCTTTAGGTCGCCGATTGATATTTAATTTTTGGATTACGGGTATGAATCGTCACACATTCGCGCGAAAACTCAAACTTTTTCATCGTTATCGCATTCGTTGGACACCGTGAAGCGCACATCGCACAACGGATACAAGTTGATTCGTCTTTGAGCATCAATCCGCCCAATTGTTCTAATTCCGTATCACTGTAACCGCTCAAATCTTCGGCTTTTAGTCCCAAAGAATCCGAGGCAAGCTGCATCAATTTGTTGTCGGAACGAACTTGATGAAGCCCAACTAATTTGATTAGATTTTCGGGACAAACATCAACGCAGCCATTACAAGCAACGCAAATCGAAGTATCAAATACGGTGTTGACATTGCACCGTAAGCATCTTGCCGCCTGTTTTCTGGCTTCCGCTTCGCTGTAATTGATTTCGACAATTTCGTTTGAAGAAGCCCGCAATTCGCTGTTCAAAGCAGGCGGCAATTTGCGCTTCATTTGATCCCAACCATCAACCATGGTGTAATCTGCTGCTTTCCAAGCCTTTTTGACAACCACATCTGTTCTGGTTCCGCGCAAATAATCGTGCATTGAACGAGCGGCAATTTGAGCCGAGGCAATCGCGTGAATGAACAGTCGCGGTCCGTGGGCTACGTCCCCACAGGCAAAAACATCAGGGGCAGTGGTTTGATAAGTTTCGGGATCAATTTTGATAAGTCCGTTTTCGACTTCGACACCGTCTTTAGGTTTAAGAAAAGTTAAATCAGAAGTTTGTCCGATGGCAAAAAATATTGTGTCGGCTGGAATATCTTCGACCGCTTCTTCGTCATATTTCGGACTAAATTTGCCGGTTTCATCAAAAACTGAAAGACATTTTACGGTTCTTAAACCGGTTACAAAACCCTCTTCATTCAAAATAACTCTAGGTCCCCAACCGGCGTGGAGTTTAATGCCCTCTTCTTCGCCTTCTTCGATTTCAATCTCATCGGCGGGCATTTCGTTGCGCTTTTCCAAACAGACAAGGTGAACTTCTTTATCACCGCTCATTCTTAAGGCAGAACGCGCCACATCATAAGCGATTGTTTCGCTTCGCTCCATGTCCGATTTGGCATCTGCCATTGGAATTTTTAAAGGACGAACGGCGGAACGTGCCACGTCATAAGCCACGTTTCCGCCGCCGATGACAACTATTCGTCTCCCTAGTTCCATCGGTTTTCCTTCATTAAAGGCTCGCAGAAAATCAAGCCCGTCATAGACTTGCGGTAATTCTGCGCCTTCTAACGGAATCTTTCGTCCTTTTTGTAAGCCGATTCCTAAAAAGATTGCTTTATATCCTTGTTTTCGTAAATCGGCAATTGTAAAGTCTCGTCCAAGCCTCATATTGCACTTAAGTTCAACCCCCATTGACAAAATTGCATCAATTTCGGCTTGGACAAGCTCGCGCGGCAAGCGATAAATGGGAACACCTGCCGTCAACATTCCGCCTGCTTTTTCATATGCTTCAAAGACCGTGACCTTGTAACCAAGTTGAATCAAATCGTGAGCGACCGTTAATCCCGCAACACCTGCACCGACAACCGCAATCTTTTCACCTTCACTTTTTTCGGGCGGTAACATTTTGGTATTGCAGCCTTCACGATAATAGGTAAAATCGCCGCTCTCAGGACCATATTTTTCATTGACAAAACGCTTTAAGGCACGAATTGTAATTGGGGTATCGAGTGAGCCGCGTCGGCAATTTGCTTCGCAAGGCGCACCGCAAACTCTTCCGCAGATCGAGGCAAACGGATTAGTGGCGCGGGCAATTTTGTAGGCATCGAGGTCGCGTCCTTCGGCAATTGCGGTAACATATCCGCAAGCATTGGTGTGAACGGGGCAAGCGTCCTGACACTTGACCATTTTCATCCAATAGTCCGCGTCTTTTTGGTCAACTTGTTCAAATTCTAATTTTTCTTCGCTCATAGCGTCCCTTTAATGTTTTGATTTACCCCAGACAAATGAAAGCAAAATAATTGCGTAAATCACGACCAAAGCAATCACAAAATACATAAAGCCGTCAGCAGTTCCCGTCACTTTATTAAAAGCTTGCACCAATGGTCCTCTGGTTTCGTTGTCAACTTCGCCATTCATATACATAAACAGGTAAGACAAGGTGCCAAGGGTTATGACAATGTAGGCGGCTTTTAAAAACATCGGTGCGTCTGTCCCTTTGCGTTCGGTGATCCAACCATCGGCGTATTCTTTCAATTCTTCATTTTTTTCTTCTGACATATTTTTTTCCTACCTATAAATTTTAATGGTTTATGGTGACGGAGAATGTAACAACCGTCACCATTTTCCGTTTAAAAGCGATAAGACATTCCCATCGCAAATTGATGACGGGCTTTCAAATCAACTCCGGGTTGAATTTTTCCAACTGCCTGCGCAATCCCAAAATCAATATTGAATGGAACGTCGCCTTTTGGAACTATCCGCACAAAGTAGGTCATACTGGTCGGAATAGTTGCCGTCGGTAAACCAACAACCCGTTTTGGCTGTTGAGCAAATTCAGAACCAACAATTACTGCACCTTTTCCGGCAGAAATAACCCCTGCAACTGCACCAAAAGCTCTGCCTTCCCATTTCGGAGAATTTCCGGCAATCCCGAAAATCGAAGCGTTTGTGGCTTTGTATCCGAGATTAACTAAGATTGGAAAATTTTTGATTGATGTAATCGTTTTAGTTCCAACCACATAAATATCACCGTTATTGGTGCTTTGATTGTTAAGAACTCCGGCAACCCGCTTAACTTGTGTGCGGGCAACAAAACCAATCGAAATCGCCGGAACAGCTTTGTTTTTGTTGTAATTTTCGGGAAGGACATTTACCTTTCCGTGAAAAATATTAAATCCGTTCTTAAAAAGCGGACTTAAAGCAGTTGAACTTCCTTCGGAGACAATTGACCGTGTATAGCCAAATTCTGCACGACTGAACATCCCGACTGTAATCGAAGCCTGAAAATGATTGCCCAAAACTTCACCACCATTTAAGTAATGAAAAGCAACTTGTGGTTTTCCGACTTTGTCTTTATCTGATTGACTCGTATAAGCAAACGGAGTAATAAATGCCCCCGTTTGACCTTCCCAATTAAGTCCCTGTCCGAATAAATTTGGAGCTGCCGATAATGCCAACACGCCAAGAAAAAGGATAAACAGCGTGTTCAGAACAGGTTTAAAAATTGGGTGATTGTTTTTTTGATTTTTCATTTCTACCTCATTTTTATTTAAGAAACCCCGCCAAATCTCATCTTCTTTTAACTCCCCTGAACAGTTAAAATAAATCTGACGGGGCTACAAACCGATTAAAACAACCGGCACAGTTCAGAACTAACCGTTTAGCTCTGTTTTAGAATGATCATTTTCGTCATCATTCAACATTCGATATTTTGCTTCCTCACCTTTTTCGCCCCAATAACCGTCTTTATAAGAACGGACAAAGAAATATACCGCTCCAATCGAAGCTAAAAAGAAGAAAAGATAAGCTAAATAAACACTTGGATATGTATAATCTTGCATAATTGTTAATTGTTAATTGTTAATTGTTAATTTCTGAGTTGCCTCATTAATCATTAACAATTAACAATTTATAATTACTTTTCGTAATCCTTGTCCGGTCGCCAATCTTTTGCCCGACCGAGAGTTTGCATATAGGAAACTAAAGCTTTAAATTCCTGTTCATTATCGGCAATCCATGGGAACGGCGGCATAATCGAACCCGGAACCAGATCTGCCGGATTGCGAAAATGTGCGCGATGCCATTGTTCATTGTATTTTCCACCAACACGGGCTAAATCGGGACCTGTCCGTTTTGTTCCGAAAAGATGCGGACTGTCATAAACAAATTCGTCCGGAGTTGACACAGGAGCATCAACTCCGCGCCAACCATAACGTTTGGTGTCGGCTAAAATGGTGCGGACTTGTTGCGTGTGACAATACCAACAACCTTCGCGGATATAGATTTTTCGACCTTGTAATTGTTGTTCATTCAATTGAATTAATTTTCCGGTCGGACCTTTGCCGGCATCGGTATTTTCAAATGGTTTTGACCAGCTTTGGTCTAGTAACGGCGGTGCAACAGTGGTTAAAAGCCCGCCGATAAAAAAGAAAATCAAGGCTGCGGCTACGAAAAATACCGCGTTATAATCTGCTTTCTGTAACATAATTTTTTTCCTCCTTTGAGCGTTCTTTTACGCCAGATTTGGCACCCCTGCGTCTTGTCCTTTTGCACCGACAACCGTTGCTAAAATGTTGTAAGCAAACGTGACAATTCCGCCGAACATAAAGAATCCTGAGCCAAGTCTAACCGCCCAAACGGGTTTCAAAGCAACGACCGTATCAATGAACGGAATCGAAGGATTGTTCCATTGCCAACCTTGCCAAAAACCGCCGAGCCACAACGT
>DAORIL010000337.1:0-7184 GCA_035438525.1 Pyrinomonadaceae bacterium | reverse complement strand
GATCGTCACGCCTTTGCCTGTAAAACGCTCATCCGAATCAAGCCGCAACGGTGTCGAAAGCACATACGACCCATCTTTGTTCATCGCCGCATCGTCCAAAATTTGGTCCTTGGCACGGTCAAAAAGTCGGACGCAGCGAGCGCAAACGGCTTCAAAATACTGCGTGTCAGGTGCATTGGCACGAATCAATTTTTGCAGATCATCTTCTAAAACAAGGAGCGGAACATATTCATCCTTTGCTTCCCGCGCACAAACAGGACAGACACTTTCTCCTGCCGCAATATCAGCCGAAGTTTGTTCACGTTGAAAATACAGAGTTTCTTGCCGAGTCATTTTTTCGGTTTAAGTTTTCCATAAACTACGGTTAAAATCAATTTGAGGTTAGCCACGAACAAACACAAAATTGCACGAAATTGTTTTTCACCTATTTTTTGTGTTCTTTCGCCTTTGTTCGTGGCTCAAAAATCATGAGAAAAAAAGTAGGATTAGCACTTTCGGGTGGTGCAGCAAAAGGTTTTGCTCATCTCGGAGTTTTAAAGGTTTTAGTCGAAAATAATATTCCAATTGATTTTATCGCCGGAACCTCTGCCGGTTCGTTCGCGGGTGGCGGATTTGCCAGCGGTTTGAGCGTTGAGCAAATGATTGAGATCGGGCGCGAGGCTAGCTGGCTCAGATTGGGTAAATTTGGTTTTTCCGCTAAAGGTCTGATTTCAAATGCGCCGATGCGTGAAATTATTAAGAAAAAATTTCTGCACACTAAATTTGAAGATTTTCCGATTCCTTTTGCGGCGGTAGCTTGTGATTTAGAAACCGGAGAGGAAGTTGTTTTTAAGGAAAAAGGCGATGCTGCCTTTGCAATTTGCGCGAGCTGTGCCATTCCGGGAGTTTTTGTTCCGCTAGAAGAAGAAAACGGCAGAACTTTAGTTGATGGCGGAGTTGTGGCACCGGTTCCGACCAAAGCTGTCCGCAAAATGGGGGCTGAATTTATCATTGCCGTTGATGTGATTTCTGATCAGGTTAAGTTTTGGGGTGCACCGACCACACTGCTCGGAGTTTTTATCCAATCGGCAATGATCATGCTTCGCACCGCCTCGCAAATGCAGCATTATCGGGCTGATGTTGTCATTACGCCGAAACTCGGACATCTGCGTCCTGATGAGCTTGGTAAAATAGATGAATTTGTTAAACTCGGCGAAGAAGCTGCGTTGGAAAAAATTGACCAGATCAAGACTTTACTTGAGATTTGAGAATGGTCTGAGAATCTTTTAACCTTTATTTTGTGTAATTAAATCGCTTAAATGTAAAATATAACTTGCTATTATCTGAGAAATAAAGCAATATTGTTTTGTTAATCCTTCTCTTGCATCAGTTTTTTGATGCGCTCGTCAAAGACGGTTTTCTGGATAAGTTTGAGAGTAGGCTCGTTTATAGTTATAGAAGTCGCTCTTGCAAATTTGAGCATCCGAAACCCGACCCTTCGCAGGCTAACCGTTTTACCTTGAAGTCCAGTCCGATTCGATACTTCTTTTGAGATTCCCTTCCAGAGGGAAAAGGTAAAATATTATTATGTCAATGAAACTTTATGTAGGAAATCTTTCCTTTAGCACATCAACACAAGATTTGGAACAAATGTTTGGCGAACTCGGCACTGTCGAATCAACCAACATCATCGAAGACCGTGAAACTGGACGTTCACGCGGATTCGGATTTATCGAAATGTCGTCTAAAGAAGAAGGAATGAACGCAATTGCTGCCCTTAACGGCAAAGAAATTGATGGTCGTAGTTTGACTGTCAATGAAGCCAAACCCCGCGAAGATCGTGGTAGCGGCGGCGGCGGTGGACGCGGCGGCTTCGGCGGCGGCGGTAATCGCGGCGGCGGCGGCGGTAATCGCGGTGGCGGCGGCGGACGCGGCGGATACGGCGGCGGTTCACGCTGGTAAACTCTACTAAACTTAACTGTTTAGAAAGAAAGCCTTCGGCAAATGCTGAAGGCTTTTTCTTGGTGCAAAGGCTATAATTGACTTACAGCATAAATAAACCAGCTCTCATTAAGGTAATTCAGATTCGCGAAAATAAAGTTTCTGCTCAGTCCCATAATCATCCGAGTTTTTGTCATCGAGATTGTCTTTTTGAAAGGTAAAACCAAGATAAATTGCCTTACTAGCGGCAAAATGTTCAAGCGAAATACTAAAATACACAGTCATTTTTGGCAGAAGCAGAGTTTTTGAAAACATATCATAGCCATTAACACTCGTTTTACCGTCTTTGAGCTCCAAAACATACCGCGAAGAAATCTCTGAACCGTTGCATAACCCTCCGCATTTAGGATTGTAAATCATACTGTTAGTATCAATCGAAATAGGCATATCTGAATCATTCGTTAGGGTGAACCAAGCGACTTTCGCCCTTTCTTTTGGGAGTTTCAATTTGCTTTTATTTGCCATGCCGGATTCAGCAATCTTCTGATCCCAAAAACTTTCTGCATCACCATAATGTGAAAATTCAGCAGTAATTTTCTTGACTCTTTCCTGATTCTCAATATCGGCGCGAGCAGCATATTCTTCCCGCCATTTTAGAAAACCAACGCGATGTGCTTCCTGCTTTTTCTTCTGCTCAAATTCTTCTTGGTCAATCGGAAATAAACTCCAGATTTTTTCGCCTGTCTCCAAATTAAACATCAAGAGATTCTGTCCTTCGCCACCTGTCAAAAAGGTTTTGCCGTCAGGATGAAAAGCGACTCGATTATGATAAGAGTAACCAACATCAAATTCATGCATGGGTTGACCTGTTTCAACACTCCAAAGTTGCCAACCGTTCCACCATGGTTTTGCCAAAAAATATTTCTCGTTTGGCGTGAAGATGAGAGAATCAAGCTGGTCAATGTAAATAAATTCCTTGATTGTTTCCTTGGATTTTGCATCAACCAATCGAATTGGCTTTTCGTATTCTCTCACTAAAGCGAATTTCCCATTGAGACTTAAAGAGTCGCCTCTATTTTCATAAAACCAACCTCTAGTTTTTGTTACTTTGATTTTTGCGCCGTTTTCAGCATTCCAGACTATTGTTTCCTTATCGCTTTTTGAGATTAAAGACTTTCCGTTAGAACTATACTCAACTGATTCGACTGCATCTGTGTGCCCTTCAAGGGAAAGTAATATCTGTTTGGTCTTGGTGTCCCAAATACGCAAGATTCTATCTGCACTTCCGGTAGCAAAACGGTTTCCGTCCGGGCTAAAGACAATTGACTTAATAACTCCGGGATGACCAACCAACCACATCTGGCGTTTGCCTGTTTTTAAGTTGTAAATTTGCGTTCCATTTGCACTGAAAGAATTCGCAGCAATCAAATTTCCATCGTTATTTATAACTCCGTCATCAAACTCATCGTATTCTTTGATCATCCCGGTTTGAAGATCAAGAGTTTTGGAGTCTATTGTATTGGGCAAAAGTAAAATTCTTTCATTTGGACTAAAACTCGGCTCACGATAATGCTTCTCTTTAGAAAGTTTTTTGAGTATTTTCCCTGTTTTGACATTAGTGATGACTAAACTGTTTTGGCATTGAGCAGCTATGAAATTAAAGTTCGGGCTATAAATAATTTCGCTAATTTTATTATCAATAAAACCACAAGGCTTTAACTGTTTAGTTTGAATTGAGTTAGGTTGATTAATTGCCCAAACCGAAATTTGTCCAATACCATTTCCAGTTTGAAATTTTTCATTATCAATAAATCTAACTGCATCTATTGATTTGTGATTTGCTCCAAAGTTTTTTAATAACTTTCCGTCTTCAAGATTCCAAATTTTGAGTTCAGATTTAAAATTTCCGGCATCAGCACTGGAAATAAATACTTTTCGGTCAGGGCGGATAGAAATCGTTTCAATCGTATTGGAATGAGCCTTGATATTCCAAATAAGATTTCCACTTTTAACCTCCCAAAGTTGAATTTTGCCGTTGGCTGTTCCAGTCAAAATATATTTTTGGTTACTGCTCCATGCATCAGCAGAAATTCCATAACTTTCAGTTTTATCTTGAAGAAACCCAACATCTTTTTTCCAGATAACTTTTCCTGTTGAAACCTCCCAAAGACGTAAATTGTTATCCTCGCCTGTTGAAGTCAAAATTAAATCATTATTTGGACTCCAACTTGCGCCGGCATTTTTATCTCCAATTTGAAGTGGATATTTTTCAGTTTGAGCGAGGGGGAACTTTAGAAAAACTAGAAATATACTAATAAATAAGAGGTATTTCTTCATATAAATATTCTGTTTTTATTTTGACTTTCAAAAATTTCTTTTTCTGTTTTGAACAGCATTTTATCTGAACGATTAAAGATGTCAAACAAGAGTTATTTGTTGCTTGTTTCCCCAAAACTACGTGTTTAGAAAAAAAGCCTTCGGCATTTGCTGAAGGCTTTTTTCTTATCGTGAAACAGGTTGCTTTTCCTTCAAGTGTTGGGTTGTATTCTCAACTACTGAGGTAAAAACCTGATTGGATTCAGGCAATTTCAAGTCGTTCGTTTCGACACGGTTAAAATCAAGCTGACGTTGACTTTCGCCTTCCGAAGATTTATCAGGTAAAGCTTTTTTGGGAACCGTAAAGAATAATGCATTGAAAACAAAACTCAGTCCAATAAAAAGCGTTACTAATCCTGCTCCGGCAAGCATAATAACGCCGTCATCTTTCATTAACACACTCGCTAAAGAAAAAGCGATAGTCGCACCTAACCCAATAAAAGAAATCAGACTTCCAACCCGAATCCGGCGCAGACGTTTTTCTTCCGGTGATTCGAGAAATTTTTCAATCTGCGGCAAAACATCTTCCGCCACAATTTTCATTTCAATTGCATCCTGAGTCTGACGAATTCTCTGAGCAAAGGCGCGTCCAACCTCATCCCGCGCCATAACCGCTGATTGAGTAATATTGTCGGGCTTTTCCAAAATGGTTCGGACCAGATTCAGATTTGAACCACAGGCTCGACAAAATTGATTAGTATTTCTCTCTTCAACACCGCAGCTTGGACAAAACATACTTTCTCAGATTCCTCCTTTTTGCCCAATTATACGCCGAAATTTCTTTTTTAGTTCAATTGCTTTCGCAGTCAGGAAAATTAATTTTTCGCAGCTTCTTTAAAATATCCCATCAGACTCGAACCATCGGTATATTTGATGTCTGCGATTTTCCAAACTGAACCGCGCTTAACTAATTGATAGTTTAAAGTATCTTTGCGCCCCGAATTGGTAAATTTAACAACAATCGTGGCTTTAGTTCCGACGATTTTTGCTGCACTGATTGAAAAGTTTTTTATATCAAAATCCTGTGCGTTATAAAATGGGTCAAAATCCAAAACTCCAACTTCTTCATTGTTTGAAGTTAAGTCTTTCCAAATATAATCAGCCAAAGTTTTATCAAAAAACTTGTCCAAATTTTTACGGTTTTCTCCGTTCAAGATGTGATCGTCACTGCCTTTTAAGTCTTGATCGTGAATTTTATAAAGTTCTTTGACCACAGAATCAGGCGTAGAAGTTTGGGCAAAACTTGCCGTAATACCAAAAACCGAAACTAGAATTGCCAATAATAAAAATGATGTAAATGTTTTAATGTTCATATTTTATAAGACGAAAAAATCCTAACAAATTGCGGAAGTTTTTCATTTTTACTTCTTCAAAATCGCATCAATGCTGGTTTGTGTGATCGGATGATAACCTGCACGAGCCTTGGCATAAATTTCGTTGGCACGTTTCATTCCTGCCGGCGTTTTGGCTAATTCCGTATAAAGCGGGCGCACAAATTTACGCCGTCCGATGGTCATTAAAAAATCTTCCAAACGGGCATCAGCCGCCGAATAATTGTTTTTAATCGACATCATCAGCCATTGAAACGAGATTTCGGAATTTCCGCTCTTTGTAAAATTAAAAGTGCGGTCTAATTCCGCCATTTTTTCAGAACTCAACACAGGCATTGCTTTCAAAAAGTGAAGCCATTCCTGCGTTGTCCAATCTTTTTGCATCTTTTGAATCGAAAAAGGTTTCCCGTCCAAAAAGTTTTTGACTTGAACTTCAACTTTGGTAAATGCGTCCGTTTTTGGGCTTGGAGCACTTTTCGGCAAACCGCTTTTTTCAACCCATTCATTGACCTCATCCATTGAAACTATATTTGGATTTTTGTCTAAAAGATTGGTTTGCAGATATTCGACAAAAGTTTCGGTGGTAATGCTCTGAAAAGCGTGTGAATCAAAGTAGCCACGGACGAATTTATCAAATTTTGCCCGACCGAATTTTTCTTCCAAATGCCGTAAAAACAGCGCACCTTTTTCGTATGGAATACCTGTTGCACCATCATCGGGGTCACGTCCATCAAGATTGATATGTAAAATTTGATCAGGTGCAGGAGTTCCGGCAAGCTCTTCTAAAAGCGATTGTTTCCCAAGCGTGGCTTCCATTTCGCGCCGATTGACTCCATAAACTGCTTCGATAATTCGTCGTTCCAGATACGTCGTAAAACCTTCGTTGAGCCAAAAATCTCGCCAGGTCGCATTGGTCACCAGATTTCCCGACCAGGAATGCGCGAGTTCGTGCGCGACCAGCGAAACCAAAGATTTATCGCCAGCTAAAATGGTCGGCGTGGCAAAGGTCAGCATCGGATTTTCCATTCCCCCAAACGGAAAACTCGGTGGTAAAACCAGTAAATCATACCGCCCCCAACGATACGGACCGTAAATCTTTTCGGTTGCAATCACCATCTTTTCGGTATCGGCCAGTTCCCAGGCAGATTTCTTGAGCATCGAAGGTTCGGTATAAACTCCGGTTCTTTTTCCCAAGGCTTGAAACTTTAAATCTCCAACAGCAATCGCAATTAGATAAGGCGGAATCGGATGCGTCATTGAAAAACGATAATCACCATTACGTGTCGCAGTTTGTGAATTCCCTGCCGCACTCATCACAGCAAGCAAACCTTTTGGCGTGCGAACTCTGGCAGAATAAGTAATGCGAATTTGCGGAGAATCTTGCAGCGGAACAAATGAACGGGCGTGAATGGCTTCAGCCTGTGAAAACATATAGGGCGTTTTCTTTCCGGCGGTTTGTTCCGGCGAAAGCCATTGCAAACCCGAAGCATTAGGACTCGTCGAATAAAAAACCCGCACTTTTTTGGCGTTTGGCGGTAATTGAATCGTCAGCGATGC
>DAORIL010000336.1:0-7190 GCA_035438525.1 Pyrinomonadaceae bacterium | reverse complement strand
CTTTGATATTCTACCAAAGACAGTTTTCTCTCCACTTTTATTGAACCACGTCAAAGTGACTACTCCCAATAGCTTAAGCTAGGGGCTTCTCGGGTTACAAGCCCAAACTCTTTAGCCCAAGAGTTTTAATATTTATCGCGGCATTCAAATCTCGACAGATTTTCAAGCCACATTTTATGCAATGATGAAGACGAACCGACAAGTCCTTTTTCACAATTTCACCACACTTGGAGCATTGCTGACTAGTGTTTCTTGGATCAACCAATTCGACTACTCGACCAGCTTCTGCCGCTTTGTTTTGTGTCAATTGAATGGTTTGTTTCCAAGCTACGTCTCCGATTGCTTTAGCAAGGCAACGATTTTTCATCATCCCTTTAATGTTCAAATCTTCAAAAAAGATTCGGTCATAGTTTTTGACCAAATGGTTAGAAAATTGATGAGCAAAATTATTACGTTTGTTTCTGTTTCTTTGGTGAATCTTGGCTATTATCTTGCGTTTTTCAAATCTTTCTTTTGTTCCTTTTTTCTCCAGAGACAACTTTCGCTGGGCTTTGGCAATCTGTTTTTCTTCTTGCCGAAAGAATCTTGGATTATCAACCTCAAAACCATCAGATAAAACTGCAAACTTACTGATTCCGCAATCTATTCCAACTGTTTTGTTCGTTGGTGCAAGTTTTTGAGTTTGAGTTTCAATAGCAAAACAAGCGAACCATTTTCCTGTCGAATCACGCGAAATTGTCAGAGTTTTAACTTTACCGATTATTTGACGATGAAGTTTGATTTTAACTTTGCCGATTTTGGACAGATTCAACCTCCCCTGAAGCAAACTAAATCCGCTTTGTTTGAAGGTGAAAGATTTGTATCTCGACTTATTTTGAAATCTTGGAAAACCTCCTGTGCTTTGTTTCAATTTAACTTTATGGAAAAAATTCTGAAACGAACGGTCAACTCTTTTCAAGACTTCTTGCAGAACTTGGGAATAAACTTCATTCAAATCAGTTCTGATTTTCTTGATTTCGGGAAGTTGTTTTTCTTGGTCTTGGTTGGTAATGTTAATTTGATTGAATCTCCAAGCATCACGACGCTCTTGCAAGGCGGAATTGTAGAGTTCGCGACACAAATTTAAAGTCAGCTCAAGTTGTGTAGTTTGAGCTTTAGACGGATAGATTCTGAATTTGAAAGTCTTCTTAAGCATCTGATTCTAAGGGACTTAATATACAATAGTTATTCATATAAAGCAAAAAAGTGGGTGTCTAATATTCCCATTGATAAATCAAGGCGCATTACGGCACTTAAAGTAAATTCCCAATAGCCAAAAGGCGGCACGATGCCAGCACGGAAAACCCTCAAAAAATGCCTGACAATAACCTACTGTATCAAGGCGACAGCATTTCTTAAGATTAGCCTGATAAAAACGGCAACCCGGTTTATCCTCTTTTTTCTTGTTCTTTGCTTTTGGAATCGAAACAATCGTTAATTGCTCAGGTTGCCACGCAAAATAGGGCTGATCAATCAGTCGGTCTCTCGCTTTTTCCAGCGCATTAAGCCAGCGAGTTTTTACAAATGACGGCAGTTCCTCAGACTGGAGACTGTTCGTAGCTAACAAAAATGATTTTTCGAGAAGGTCTAAATTGAGGTGCATAATCTTAATCGGGTGTGGCAGAAGGACTTTCATTTTCATAACTTGGCAAGTTACCGGTTTCGACAAAATGCTGTAAGACCGGAAGCAGTTCCGCCACTTGATTCCGATTTAAGTGCATTAAAGTGTTGCATTGCGTGGTGGCAGGCACTTCAAGCGGTCGCCACGGCGGGTCGCCGTTTGGAACAAAATAAATGATGTCCATCTCGTTGTGTCCCAGCCAAATGCAGCTCTCGGTTGCCAGACTCGACTCCTCAATTGAACAACTTTTTCCGTTAAAATCTTCAAACTCAAGACGAACAAAGCCGCGATTCGTTTTTCCCGTTTTCAACATAATTTTAGTTAATACTTGTTTCTTTTTGTTTAAAAACTAATCAGAATTCAGCAAATCCCAAGCCTTGATGCGGTCAAATTCTTCCCGGTCAGGCTCAATCAACCACTCGCGCACGTCAATCGGAGATAAATCTTCGATTGTATTATTCGGCTTGTCATTCTCGTTTTGATTGAAGATTTTCTCGTCAATCAGGTTTACCGTCTGATTTGTGCCGGAAAGAGGGGGAAATTGGGTTAAAAGTTTTTGCAGCAACTGAATTGATTCCTCTTTGTTGTTTGGTAGCAGAAATCGTTCACGCGACTGTTGCGTGAGGCTCGTCAAACCTAATGCCCGAAACTTTTTCGGGTGTTCCGCTCTGCCCGGCACAATTTCGACGTAAAATGTGCCGAAAAATTTTGAACTCTTCAGTCGAATATTTTCCATGAGTTCGATTGACTCTTTGCCGTCAAGAACGCTTTGGAAAATCTCATTTGAAGTTTCTTCCTGTTCCCACACGCCATCAAAAAGACGAACAATTTCCTTAACCTGGGCTTTCGGGATCTGAAGACCAACCAGGCGCACGCCTTCATCGGTGGTGGTGCGAACGATTTTGAAGGCTGCATCTTTGACGTTTTTGATTTGCCGCCACACCGGAATTAACGCCCCGCTCAAGAGAAAGACGGTTTTGTTGACCAAGGGCGGTATTTTTTCGACTTCCCCGTTCCACCAATCTTTAGCTTTCCCTCGCGCTACCAGTCGGTAACGAGCAGCGAGCTCGGTTTCGCCGGTATAAAACAGATTTTTGCCTGCCGGACGAGAGACGGCATATGTTTGGTAACTTTCGCCTGTTTCCGGGTCGGTGTGAATCAAAGATGGACGCGCCGCGACGAATTCCGGCTCCTCCAAGCCGAGTTTTCGATAAAAATAGGCATCTTCCCTTTCCAAGTCCTCAAAACGAGCCGGATGCGTCGGAACAATCGTTTCCAGTTCGTAAAGATGGGTGGTTGCGCCGGTAATCTGGTCACGATTGATTATTTGCGGCTCGCGCCGGATTTTGACGGAAATTGCTTTGATGTCTTCCAGCCCCAAATCGTATTTTCCCGTGGCTTTGAGATGTTCAACCGTTTCCGTATAGATTTTGTAGAAATATTCAAAAAGGGCGTTTTGGCGATCAACTTCAAGCGAGAGCAGACGATTGAAGAAGCGGACAATATTTTGCTTTTCATTCTCAGACACGGATTCTTCGCCCGATTCGCTCCTTGTCAATAAACCCATATCCGAAAGCGTTTGACGAGGATTTGCCAAACCGGGAAGCTGAAAACCCCCCAAAATCCGGTCATAAACGATCTTCAAAGCGGCGCGTCCTTCTTTCGATTCAAGGTTGAATTTCTCCAATCCGCCGATTTGATTTGCTCTCCGATCTCCTTTGTTCAAGGCTCCGGTGCTGGCTAAACGTCGGGCAATCGAAGTCGAAAAGCGTTTTTCGCCCCCAAGTTCAGTATAAACAAGCAGATAAATCGGAGGTGAGGCTTGGTTACTTCGATGCGTTCTGCCAAAATCCTGCAACTGTTTATCGGCAGACCATTTGAGTTCGGCGGCGATATGTTCACGGCGTTGCTGATTGATTGCCCGTTTATCCGAATGCAAACTATCGCCCGTCGCGGCAACTTCCGACATGATGGCGATTCGTTTCCGTTTGCTTTGAAAACTGTTTAGCTCGTGGAGATTTGTCTGTCGCTGAGGAACGCCCGCGATGCCGCGCGGACGATGGGCAAAATCGCCATTGGAAAGTTTGACTAATCGCATCTTGCGCCCGGTCATCTCAGCAACATTTTCCGCGCCGAAATGATTGATGATTTGATCCAGCGGATGCTCCGGCAGCTGCAAAGTCGCCAGTCGATCCAGCAATTCCTGTTTCAGAGCGAGGGCGGCTTTCGAGTGAATCTGTTCACCGTTCTCGCCAAGGAGCGGCTCAAATTTGATTTTTTCCGTTACTTCGTCCGTTATTTCCTGATAAAGTGCAGTCGGAAAACAACTTTCGATGAGCCGGGTTAAAGTTTCGCGCGGACTGAAATCAAGATCGGAAATCGCTTCTTCCTCGTCTGCCGAACGTGCCATCTGGCGCGTCAAACTCGCTTCGCCCGTGCTGGTAATCGAAATGATGATCGAATGCTGTTCGGCGAGGGCGCGTTCAATTTCACTAATTAGAGTCGGAACTTTGAACGCGGTGATAATTGCTTTGGTGCATCGTTGATGCTCTGCCCAGAAGTTGTTGACAATATGGCGGCGTAAGAATTTTTCGCTGTTGGTTAAGGTGAGGGCTTTTTCGGTTTTCTGCAACACCGTTTGCCAAGCCCGCGCCATATTGTCATACATCTCGCGTTGATGCGCGGTTAAGCGGTGAACAACTTCGCGGTATTCAACGCTCAAACCGCTTTCAGGATCAACTCCCATTGAAAGGCTGCCGCATAAATATCGCCCCATTGCTTTCAGGTCACGGGCAACCATTTCCATTGCGCCAATGCCGCCTTCTTCAATTTCACGGGCAAATTCGGCGAAATCCGCAAAAGCACTTCCCTGCCCCCACAGTCCGAGACGAATCATATAGGCAAGATGCCGCACTTCAGTTGCCGCCGTCGCTGATGAATAAACGACACGGTAATCAGGAAATTTCACCATGTCTTGAATTTCAGCGACTGCGGCTCCCGTTTGCGTTCCGTTGCGCCGTTCATCGGCAAAGAAATTTTTGGCACGATGTCCTTCGTCAAAAATCAACATGCCTTCTACCCCAAGCCAAGACGTAAGTTGATCAAGTCTCCGGCGACCTTTTTTTGACTTGGCAATCAGTGATTGATAGGTGCAAAAAACGATGCCTTTCGAGAGCGTAATTTCTTCTTCCGGTTTGTAATCGTTAATAAGTTTGATTGGAATGTTAATTCCAAGCCTTGCCATTTCATCTTTGACCGCTTTGATTAAATCGAATTTGACGCTGAACCAAATTGTTTTTTTGCGTCCCGAAAACCAGTTATCGAGAATAATTCCCAAAATAGTTCCGGTTTTCCCGACTCCCGTTCCGTCGCCGATAGATATTCCGGCTCTTGCCATTGAAAATGGTAATTTTTGAGCGTGTGCTTGTCCTGCATAAATAATCCTTTCAAGTTGGATTTCGGAAATTTTGCCACTTATAATTATCTCAACTGGCAATTTTGGGCGATAAGTTGGGCGTGGCGGCTTAATATTGGCAAGTCCGGCGGTTTCCACAATTACGCCCGGATGTGTTGCGCCACCTTTTAAATAAGCGCAGCCATAAAGGTTTTCCTCAAAAGGTTTTCCTAGATCGCCACTTTGATCACCTCCATCGAAGGGAGACGTAAACTTTTTAGTCGGTGAATCTTTTTGATGTTGAATTATATTTGGTTTAGGCTCCGCTCCGTTTCCTTCCGCGTTTGATTGATTTCCGACCAATAGTTCGTCGAAAGGCATATTTTCATTGCCATTTTCAGTTTGATTTAAATGCAGCATTTTATTTTTTAGTGATTTGGAATTGGTTTCGTTTCAAGGTTTTCTACTCTTGTCAACAATGCAGAAGATCGGGATGTGACAATATGTCTTCAAGATTTGGGCAGTTGAATTTCAAAACTTCATTTAATGGTTTTTGAGTCCCGTCTTTTACAAAGCAAAGTATGGAGACTGGTAAACTCGTTCCATATTTGTAGTAGGCGTTGTGAGGGAGATGAATGATTGCTTTGAGGGAAGAGTTTTCTGGCAACTGGTTCAGAAATTGTAAACCTTTTTGGGTTTTCGTTAGCGCGTCGGTGCCGAATAATCCGATGAGTCTGCCCCCATTTTTTAATCTTTTGAGGGCGGAGGTGATGTGTCGAAATCCGAAATTTGAGTTGCCGGATTTTGTTCTTCCGGCACTTGCGCTAAATGGTGGATTCATCAAAACTGCATCAGGGCGAATTTCTTCCGGCAAGAGGTCGTCTAAGAATTCGGCGTTGTAATTTGTCGAACTGTAGCCTTGTAGACGAAGTAAAATTTGCCTTGTTTCCGACAATTCGTTCAAATGAACTTGGCTTCGAGCGATTTTTAACCAAACTGCCAACGAACCTGTTCCTGCGGAAGGCTCTAAAATCAATTCTTTTGGTTTCGGTTTCAACAACAATGCCATCAAAAATGCGATGGTCGGAGGCGTGCTAAACTGTTGCATTTTGATTTGTTCCTCCCCGCGCCAACTTTGTGGTGGACATTTTTCGAGTAAGTCTATTAAATCGCTCAAGATTTGTTGATGTAATTTTTTGTCGTCGAATTTCATAAATCGGAACTTTTTGACCAGGTGTAGATTTAGAGAGGTTTCAAATAGTTCGTGCAAGAGATGTGGTTCCTTCCCTTGTGAAAATAAATCTAAGTCATAGTTCCGGCAAATGTTGATTAAATCTGCATTTTTTATCGGCTCGCTCTTTTCAAATTGAGTAGTCATTTGCTCTACGATTACTTTGAATTTTTCCTCCGGTTTGACCATTTTAATCCCCCTTCAAATTATTACCAACCGCTTTTGTTTTAGCGCAAAAGGTGTAAAAAGTGCAGAAGGTGTAAACAATAAAAGAAGCATAAAAAGTAAATAAAGTAAATGTAAAGGTGTAAAAGGTAAACATAGTAAATGTAAATTTAGTTAATACATTTATTGACAAGACAATGTTAATGTATTAAAACAATATTAAGAGTTAAAACATTTCCATAACTCTTGCAATTTTCTAAACTTCAACTACAAAAAATCTAATGCCAATGCAAAAACAAAATCTTTCTAAAGTGATTGCCTTTGTGAACCAAAAGGGTGGTGTCGGAAAATCTACCTTGGCGACGAATTTAGCGGCAATCTTAACCGAAAAATACCGCGTCATTTTGTTAGACACCGATGAGCAGGGAAGCAGCGAATTGTGGTGTAACGCCCGTGATGAAGATTATGCCGACAAATACAAAGTGCGAAGTTTCAGCAAGTATTATAAAAAAACCGTCAATGCCTCATCTGTCACGGTTGATTTGGAAGACATTGCCTCAAACTTCGATATTGTGGTCGTTGATACGCCAGGGCGCAACGAATTTGTCTCACTGGGCGTTATTTCAGCCGCTAACCTAGTCATCATTCCGCTGACACCGGGTAATTATTCGCTCTGGAGTTCAGACACGACAACGCAATTAATTCAAAAGGTCGCGGCAATCCGCACCGGCGATTTTGCC
>DAORIL010000335.1:0-7201 GCA_035438525.1 Pyrinomonadaceae bacterium | reverse complement strand
AATGACCCCTGAACGTGCTTCTGAATTGACTGCCCTGGAAAAATTTGATTTGGTCATTAGTGATATAAATCTTCAGGCAGAACAGACCGGATTGGATTTATTGCGTCAAATGCGTAACGATTCTCCGTTCATCCTTATCACTGGTGCCGGAACAATCGAGAATGCTGTTGAAGCTTCCCGTGAAGGAGCGTGGGACATCATTGCCAAACCGTTTAATATTGATGAAGTTGTGGCAATTGTGCATCGGGTTTTGACCGAAAATAAGCTGGTAGAAACAGTTAACTCCGATTCGGAGATAAGTTTTCCGGAAAGCGGCTTGCTTGGACGCTCGCCCGTAATGCTTGCCTTATTCAAAAAGATCGCCCGTGTGGCCAGTGCCAATAATACGGTTTTAATTTACGGAGAATCAGGAACCGGAAAAGAATTAGTGGCCCGGGCTTTGCATAAATATAGTCAACGTGAATCAGAACCTTTTATTCCGGTCAATTGCGGCGCCTTGACTGAAACATTATTGGAATCAGAGCTTTTCGGGCATGTTCGTGGCTCTTTTACGGGAGCAACCGTGGATCGGCGAGGATTGTGGGAAGAGGCTGCAGGCGGCACACTTTTTTTGGATGAGATCGGCGAAACTAGTCCGGCGATGCAGGTCAAACTTTTGCGAGCGTTACAAGAGAGGGAAATTAGGCGGGTTGGGTCTTCGCGTTCAACCAGAGTTGATGCCAGAGTTGTGGTGGCGACCAACCGTAATCTGGAAGACGAAGTTAAAGCCGGAAGGTTTCGGGAAGATTTATTTTATCGGCTCAATGTGATTATTTTGCAAATTCCCCCTTTACGAGAACGCCGGAGCGACATCCCGCTTTTAGCCGAAACTTTTTTACAGAGAGCCTCCAGAAATATCAATCGAAAGTTAAAGTTTTCTGATGAAGTTTTGAAAATAATTGTCTCATACGACTGGTTTGGAAATGTTCGTGAATTAGAATCTGCTATTGAGTTTGCCGCCCTAAACACGCTTTCGGGGCAAATCAATCCTGAGGATTTACCAGAGAAATTACAATCGGAAGATGTTCGTTCCAGGACCGCTGCTACCCGTTCTCCAATGGCAGATTTATATGCGGATTTTCCCTCGCTCGACGAATTGGAAAGGCGTTATTTAGTTTATTTACTTGATGCCCTTGGCGGAAGCAGAACCCGTGCCGCCGAAGTTTTGCATATCAACCGCAGAACTCTTTATCGCATGGCAGAACGATTTGGAATTGATCTAGAAGGTGATTAAAAGCAAATTGGTTGTTCAAAATTGATTAAATAAACAGAACAAAAAAAGAGAAAGTTATTTTAGATTCCTTTCTCCTTTTTAAGTTTATGTAGCTTTTTTTAATCTGAATAACCTTTTGGATTCTTTAATTTCCAATTCCAAGCCGTTTCGATGATTTTTTCAATTTCAGCAAATTGGGGTTTCCAGCCTAAAACCTCTTTAGCCTTGGTTGCATCTGCGATTAATCTGTCGGGATCACCGGCGCGACGCGGCTCCATTTTTACTTCGATAGGTTTTCCGGTTACTTTCTTAGCGGTTTCAATAACTTCCAGCACCGAAAACCCAAGTCCGTTTCCTAAATTGATTTTGGTTGATTCACCGCCATTTTCGAGAAATTGCAAGGCGCGAAAATGTGCGTCGCCCAAATCTGAAATATGAATATAATCCCGAATACAAGTTCCGTCAGGAGTATCATAATCACCGCCAAAAACGGAGACAAAAGGCAATTTGCCATCCGCTGCATTCAACACATTCGGAATCAAATGTGTTTCGGGATCGTGGTGCTCACCGCATTTTTCGGTTGCTCCGGCGGCATTAAAATATCTCAACGCAACAAATTTTAATCCGTAGGCTGTATCGTAGCTTTCTAAAATCCTTTCGGTCATAAACTTTGACCAACCGTAGGGATTAACCGGTTTTTGCGGATGAGTTTCATCGATCGGAATTTTCAAAGGATCCCCGTAACTTGCACAGGTCGAAGAAAAGACGAACTTTTTGACATTTGATTCGATCAAAGCATTAAGCAAATTATTAGTTTGAAAGGTGTTGTTTTCAAAATATTTCGCGGGATTTGTAACCGATTCGCCTACATAGGCGTAAGCTGCAAAATGGACACAAGCCGTAATTTGATGTTCAGAAACGATTCGTTTAACCAGTCCTGCATCACCGACATTTCCTTGATAAAAAGGAATTCCCTCATCAATTGCCGCGCGATGCCCGTAAACCAAATTGTCCAAAACTACAACGGATTCGCCTTTTTTCTGTAAAAGCTCAACCGTTGCACTCCCAATATAACCTGCTCCGCCTGTTACTAAAATTGCCATAATAAATCTCTAGTTTTTTACCAGTTTAAGAAAACCAAACTGTGTTACTCCAGGTGATGAATTTTTGAAAATATAAGGTCTGTAGCCCGTTTGTTTCTGATATTCGTCAACTATTTTTTCAATTGCTGCCTCTGAATCTTTTAATCCTATCACGGCGACTGTTCCGCCGCTCCCACCGCCCGTAATTTTTGCTCCAAACAAACCTTTGCCAATTCCGATCTTTTTGACCAACTCAACTAACAAATCTGTTCCATCCGAACCCAAACCACAAGCTGAATAACTTTCGTGGGCGGCAAACATTAATTCGCCAAGTTCAGTCAGGTTTTCTTCAATTATTTCCTTCTTGAGCAATTCACTAAACCGATTAACCCTCGCATTTTCATAAATTGGATGAACGGTCGGGTAATAAATTGCATAGGTTTTTTCGGGTAAAACATTTGTCACTGAATCAGTAATTCCGCCGTATTTTTCTAAAAAATCCGCGCCATTGATTTCTTTTGGAAGTTTTTCCCGGAAATTATCTTCAAATTCCTGCGGCGTTATATTTGATAAAAAACCACCCCACTTTTTATCTTTAATTTCAATTCTCTCATCCTTTGAAGAGGATAATCCAGCCAAATCGGCAATAATCCGATAACCCATAAAAGCACCAGTCCGAACGGAACCGTAATCGCCGCCGCCAACCGAATGCCGAATGCCTGAATCTATTCCCCAAAAAGTTATTTCAGATGGGATTTTGACCGGAGGATTTAGTTCGGCAGGTTGGCAAATCATCGAAATCAACTCATCCTTTTTACCGCAAATGACCGACATTTGATCCATAATTCCGCATGGCGCGCCAACTACTAAATTTTCAACTTTTTGGCACAAAATCGCCATTTCTCTTGGTTCTAAACCAATGTCAAAAGAAGCAATTACGGCAGACATTACGGCTGCTTCCAAGGCGGCTGAGGAACTGACGCCTTTGCCTTGGGGAATTGTAGAATCAATAAAAATATTTGCGCCGTGCTCAAATTCTATTTGTTTTTCCCGCATCAGAACCAGAAAAACTCCGGCGATATAGGCTGCCCATTGATTTTGTGAGTTTTTCTTAAAAAACTGACAGGCTGAACTATATTCGACTAAACCATTATTTTGGAAAAAATCTTGCAATGACATTTCAAACTTCAGATTTTCTTTTTGGTCTGTGCTGAAAATTTTAATAAGTAAATCATCCCTCTTTTGCAAAGCGGCGAAAACGGCTTCGGAAATCGGCATTTCCAAAACCAATGAACCTGAATAATCGGCAATTCCGCCCATTACGTCCAATCTACCCGGTGAGCGTGTGACAATAATTTCACCAGTTCCTGCAAAAAAATCATTCGGGATTTTTTTGACAAAATCTGCGACATCAGGTAAATCGTAATTTGCTTTTTGAATGATTCGATACATCAAATTAAATTTCTGCTCCGAAGGGATTGTTGTAACAGCGGTTCAACTTGTTTTCTGACCGCTTCATTTGCATAGCCGACCCAAGCGACATCTGGTTCAACTGAAAGTTTAGCAGATAATTGTCCGCCAATCTCATCGGTTAAAATTACTCCGGCTTCGCGGGCAATCAGTTCGGTGCAGAGGTCGTATGGATGGCAACAAATTCCAAGACGAAAACCCTTATTTTGGAGAGATTTTTCAAAAACAGGGCGCAAATCTGCAATGAATCTGTCGTGTCCGCACATTAATTCGTAAAACTGTCCGCCGGTCGAAATATATTGATCTTCAAAACATTGCGCTTTTCCGCTTTCAACCACGCCCAATGCGCCTCGAACAATTTCTTCATAAATTTCAGTTGATTCAATGCCGACTCCGGGGAAAAATCTCGAAATGGTAGCAAAACCGTGAGCAATTGTTTCGGCTGATGAAGATGAAATATTAAGTTCAACGCTTTCTTTCGTAATTCGGTTAAATCTTTCGGCTTTAACTCCTTTTCCTTTTTCCGCCCAAAGTGTATCAGATAAATGCTGTTTGACGAGTGGGATTTCGGTTTGAATTGCGGCTTCGAGGTCCGAAAGATTGGTGTTTTCGCCTTTGTTTTTGGCAATTCCGGTCAAAATCCAGGCGGGACGTTTTTGATACATCAGACCGCGAGTTCCATCAATCGGATCAACAATTATTCGCCATTCAGCCTCATTTTCATCAATTCCATCCGGCAACACAATTTTTCCTTTCTCAAGACCTTCGGCAACCAAAACGACGGAAGTTTGATTGGCAATTTCACGTTCAAAAAACTCGACTAAAAGTTCTTCGCTCACCCGATCAATAGCGTAAATCGTATCGCCTTCTTCTTCTTTAGCGACTCCGGCGAGTTGTTCAACTGCTGTTTTTTCGCAAGCCTCAACGACCGCATCACGAATTTGTTCGTGTAATATTTTCAAGATCGGGAGAAAGTCTCCGGCAGTTTTCATTTAAATTGCAACCTCTTTTTTGTAATGATTAAGCGATTGATTTTTTAATTCAGCGGCTTTTTCCTCAGGCGAAGTATCCGAAAGGAAATTACCGCCGCCGATTTCCGGTCCTGCCAAATATTTTAATAAATTGGGTTTTCTCAGCGGGGGCAGAAATTGGATAAAAAAGTGGTAAAAAGAATAATCGTTGCCATCAGTTGGAGCATTATGCAGCGGCATGACATACGGAAAAGACATTCGCCACAGATTATCATATTTAGCCGTAACAACCCGTAAAACCTCTGCTAAATCAATGACTTCTGTCTCTGAAAGTTGATCTATGCTCGGAACTCTGCGTTTCGGCGCAAGATAAACTTCATAAGCATAACGGGCAAAATATGGCAAAAAAGCAATGGCGTGCTCATTTTCAAAAATTATTCTGCGCCCGTCTTCTTTTTCGGAACTGATAATGTCCTCAAATAATCCGCGCCCCGTTTCCGCAAAATGTTTTCGGCTGGCATTGACTTCGGTTTCAGTGGTTTTGAAAATAAAGTTTGTCGCATAAATTTGACCGTGCGGATGCGGATTGGAAACGCCGACTGCTTCGCCTTTATTTTCAAAAATCAAAACGTGATTAACTTCGGGGCGTTGACTCAATTCTGCATATTGTGACTGCCAGGTTTTGACGACATTTTCGATTTCACCAGTCGAAAGTTCAGCTAATGAAAGATTATGTTTTGGACTATAACAGATGACGCGAGCCGTTCCGTTGGCGGGGCGATTTTTATAAATTCCTGCAGGAGTTTCTAAATCAATCGGAGCATTTGAACCGACACATGGTAAATCATTATCGAAGACAAAAACGCCTTGGTAATCTTCATTTACCGACCCGCTGACTCGTTCGTTACGCGGACATAAATAACAGTCTTCAACGTAATCAGGGGCGGATTCCAGCCCATTTTCCGTCATTTCTCCATTCCACGGACGGTTTTGGCGATGAGCGGCAACGACTACCCATTCTTCGCGTAACGGGTGCCATCGTTGTTCCCATATGCCGGATTGATTTGTCTTTTCAGTAATTGAAGTCTCGGTTACCATTATTTTTGAATAAGAAATTTTTGCAGTTTTTAATTTAGATTTTAACTGATAATAAGTAGTTAAAATTACCACAATCTTGCTCATTTTGTGCTCAAATGAGCAGAAAGTCAAGGGTGATGATAATTTAATGATTTAAGATTGCAGAACTTTAATTCCTTTTTTGGTAAATTCAGCAATAGTCTTTGCCGGAGCTTTTTTGTCAGTAATGAGAATTTCAATTTCGGAAACTGAGCAAATCAACGAATTACCTGTTTTACCAATTTTCTGATGGTCTGCAACAACTATTTTTTGTCGGGCTCGCTGAAACATTGTTCGATGAATAGCGGCTTGGTCGGGATAGTTTGAGGTTAAACCGTTTTCCAAATCAATCCCGTCCGCCCCAATAAAGGCTTTATCCACAAAAAACTCCTTGATTCCGTCAATTGCGCGGGTTCCGACCAACGCAAACCAAGTTCCGCTGAGAGTTCCGCCGGTTAAACGAACAGTAAGATCTTCACGGTGACTTAACTCCATCGCAATATTGACCGCATTAGTAATAACAGTTATCCCTTTTCGATGCCGCAAACTGCGGGCAACTTGGGTAGTTGTGGTTCCGGCTCCGATAGCAATCACGTCTCCGTCATTAACAAGTTCGGCGGCAGCCAATCCAATCAGACGCTTTTCAATTGCTCGTTCTTTTTCCTGTTCTTGGAACGATGAAACATTACGAAACGGTTCATATAAAGAATGTTTGACTAAAACCGCTCCGCCGTGAGTTCGGGAAAGAAGTCCTTGGTTTTCCAGCGCACTCAGTGAACGTCGAATCGTTGAGGGTGAAACCTGTAAATCTTTGGCTAAATCTTCAACTGAAACTTCGCCGTTTTGCAAAATCCTCTGCAAAATCAAATCCGCATAATTTGTTCCGTTCAAACGCTTTAGGTTTTTCGCTGTCATAAGTAGATTTTTTCAGGATCAAATTTTATTTAGTATTAAAGCGCATTTTATTCATCTTTGACCAGACGAAAACCTAAATTATTGAGGCTTGAATCATTTGGAGTTTTACTTCGTCCGGCAGCTCGATAATTTGTGCAGTAATTTTCTGCACAGAGCCACGAACCTCCGCGAATTGATTTTTCCGTTCCTTGCAAAACTCCGGTCGGATTATCGGTTTTCCCCCATTTGTAATAATCGTCCGCATACCAATCCGAAGTCCATTCCCAGACATTGCCCGCCATATCATAAAGTCCATAACCATTTGGCGGAAAACTCATGACGGGAGCGCGACCATTAAACCCATCTTCTTTACTGTCTGAATCGGGAAAATTTCCTTGCCACCAATTTGCCACAGG
>DAORIL010000334.1:0-7250 GCA_035438525.1 Pyrinomonadaceae bacterium | reverse complement strand
GACCTTGGCTCCGATTTCTGCACCAAAACTATCTCGTTTGGGAATTGTCATTCCTTTCGGAAATGCTTCAAAAGTTCCGTGAACGTAAATTGGTAAAATTCCAATCTTGCAAGTTAAAGCAAGATAACCGATAACGGGTTTGAATTCGGTAATTTCTCCGGTCGTTGAGCGTGTTCCTTCGGGAAAAATCAGAGCATTGTAACCGCTTTCGAGATATTCTCGGACAAACCGGAGCGATTGACGCAGATTTCCCGAACGATCGATCGGAACCAGATTGGTGAAGTTTTCCATATAAGCGCGTTTATATTTCGTATCAAACCAATAATCCGCCGCCGCAACTGCCACTGTTCTTTCCGCTACTTCTTTGCCCAAAGCCTTGCGAACCAAACCTGTATCGAGATGTGATTCGTGATTAGGAGCAACGATAAAATTGGTGTGCGGAGGAACATTCATCTGTCCTTCGATATTGGTAGTTAATACCTGATTATAAAGAGCTTCTGCCGCAAAATCTATCGCCACATTTCCGATTCGTTTGAGAATGCCGGGAACATAGATTTCGTCATCGTTCTTCTTTTTCGTTTCAATTTCGGGGGCTTCGATGCGTTTGGATTTATCCACGCGTTCAACTGCTGCCAACAATTCACGCATATCCTGAACTTCGTTCAAAGTGTCAGGCGCAAGCAAACGCCCGCCGGCATCTTCGATTGCCGAAGCGAGTTCAACATACATCAAACTATCAAAACCAAAATCGCTAAGGCGTGAATCCATCGAAACTTCGGCGCGTGGACGATTGGCTACAGTCGCCACAATGTCGCTGATCCATGCTACATTTCCATCAGCTTTTTTATCCGATTTAAATTTCGTTTCACCTTTGGTTTTATCTTCCAAACGTTGTAATTCTTCGATTACCTCGCGGCGTTTTACTTTACGGGTTGCTGTGCGCGGCAATTCAAACGGTGTAATGTGCATCACTTTGATTCGTTTGAAAAATGGAATTGTTTGCGAAACTTCACGAAAATGTGTTTCGATTCTTTTGTTTACCTCCAAACGAGGCAGTGCAATATCGAATTCATAATCCGGCACGACCAGACAGGCGATTTTTTCTCCGCCATCAGGGTCAACTAATCCGACAACGCTCAACTCTTTGATAAATTTAGATTTACCATAGATTTCTTCAACCTCGTCGGGATAAATATTGTTGCCGTTGGAATCAATAATGATGTCTTTGGAACGTCCGACGATGTAGAGATTTCCGTCTTCGTCAATTTTCCCTAGGTCGCCGGTGCGAAGCCAACGGTCTTGTAAAACCTGTTTAGTAGCTTCTTCGTTATTAAAATAACCAAGCATCACATTTTGACCGCGAGCGAGAACTTCACCGACTCCGTTTTCATCAGGCTCTTCGATTTTGACCTCAACTCCGGGTAAATTTTTGCCCACCGAACCGCGAAGCAGTTTATTTTGCGGACGGGCAACAGTCAGAACAGGCGAAGATTCGGTCAAACCATAGCCTTCCAAAATAGTAAAACCTAATCCGTGCAAATCTTTTTGGACTCTTTCTGAAAGAGCCGAACCGCCCGAAATCAAATAACGCATTCGTCCGCCAAATCTTTCGTGTATCGGGAAAAAGACAATCGGACCAAGATTAAACGGAGTGTTATTGCGGAGCCAACTGTTGAAATCAATAATGTTATCGGCTAAATCAGCAACCCAATCGCCCTGTTCACGAAAACGGGTTTTGATACGCCGATGAAGCATTTCCCAAAGAGCCGGAACACCGACCATTCCTGTAATATGTCCGTTTTCCAGAGCTTTATTCAACTCTTCCGCATTCAAATCATCTAAATAAGTGATCTGCGTTCCATTGGCAAAAGGAGTTAAAAATCCTGCTGAAAATTCAAAGGTGTGATGGAGCGGAAGCACCGACAAAACGCCGTCCGAAATGCTCATATCCAAAACGGATGAGAGCATCGAAGCCATATGGACAAAATTTTTGTGCGAGAGCATTACCGCTTTTGGATTCCCCGTCGTTCCGCTGGTAAAAATTAAACTGGCGACGGTATTTGACGAAATTTTAGCGGGTAATTTGGCTAAACGCTTTGCCTCCTCAATTTCGCTTGGCATCTCAAAAACTTCATCAAAAATATAGATCGGCACTTTGGTAAGTTCTTTCAGCTTCGGATTTTCGTCATAAAGTCGCGGAGAAATCAAAATTGCAGAAGCTTCCCCGACTTCAGCAAATTTAGCGACATCTTCGGAATTAAGACTTGGATCAAGCGGAATTGCGGTTGCACCCGCTTTTAAAATCCCGAAATACGACAAGCCCCATTCGGGCATATTATTGGAAAAAAGAATAACTTTCTGATACGGTTCGATGCCCTTATCTGCTAAAAATCCTGCTACCCGATATACCAATTCTTTGGTGTCTTCGTAAGTATATTGCTCACGTCTGCCGTAGCGTTCGATTCGCATCGAAATCCGGGTCGGAAATCGTTTGACAGCAGTTTCAAAAAGGTCAATGAGGTCTTTGTAAGTATGAACACGCTTTTCGATGACGTTGTCCAATTCTTCTTCCAAAGTCGGCAAAACCCACTTTCGCATTCCCGGAAAATGAACATTGAGCCAGTAATCATACCAATCAAGTTTGTCAGGCGACCACGGCAAAAGATGCTTCTCGCTCGATTTGACTAGATTCATCAAAGCCCTGACGTTATCAGCCCGATAATGATATTCGTTGTCAATCATAAACGGCTTGAACATCTCAAACGCGGCCTTGGTTTCCGCCGTTGTCCGTTCAAAATTTTCGACCGATTTTTTAACGTCGTTGACAATATCGCCGATACGTCCGCCGCCCCAACGCGGACTCGCTTTATCCAGCCAACCAGTTGCTTTTTTCGCCAGATTATTGAGCATCGGAGCGGAAAAAGTATCGTAAGTTTTTTGGGTGACAGGAGTGGCTTCAATCATAGCTGAAACCTTATTGACGAGTTTATTGCCCGTCTCTTTTTCTTGAAAATGTTGACGTTTGTAAAGCCCCACCAAGCCGACAATCCGCTTCATATCATTCGGATTTGAATCGCCCGAACAAGCTTGGAAAACAAGCGGCGGTTTGTCGTCAATCATCGCATTCATCGCCGCCCCAAGCATCGCCCCGGCAACCATATCAACCGGAATAATGTCCAAAACAAGCTTTTCATTAACGGGAATCACCGGCTGACCACGCAGGGCAATTAAAATGAGCGGAGCAGTTGTGGTAAATCCTTCGTTCCAACCGGGAAAAGGATATTTGACCGAAGATTCAACGATTGACGGGCGCACTAAAACTTTAACAATATCGTCCTGTTTCGCCACGATTTGTTCGGCTAAACTCTTGGAATAAGTATAGATATTTGTCCAGCCCCAATAATCGGCGCGGGCATTTCCAAGCTCGGTCGTTCGTTCCCGAATCCACATTTTGCGTTCACGGAAAATAGCGGACTTTAATTCGGCTTCGTCGTCCGGGTCGCGTCCTTCTTCAATAAAACGTTGTCTGGCGAGTTCACGGAATTTAGCTTGCTGCGTCGCATCTTCAGCTTCGTCACGGGCTTGTTCGCTTAGTCTCGCACAATCGGCAATTTCACGTTCAACGTCAAATTTCGTCCCAACTAATTCTTCTTTGCGTGGAAAATAACCGACCACCGGCTCATTTTCCCAAATCGAACCGCTCCGTTTTCCAGCTACAAAACAAGTCGAAACATGCACCAGACACGGACGTTTCATCATTCGGGCAAGCTTTAGAACATTATTTGTCCCAACCACATTTGTCCGCAATGCAGATTCAAGCGGCGGATTAAAGGTCACATTCCCTGCCGAATTGATGATAATGTCGCAATCCTGCATTATTTCGCGGGCTTCGGCTTCATCCATTCCGAGATTTTCACTGCCGACATCACCATTAACGGGAACAAGCTTTTCGCGGATAAAATCTTCAAACTTATCTCCGTATTTTTCGCGCAACGGATCAAAGGTCGGCGATGTAACCACACTATTCCAAAAGCGGTTGAGCGATTCATTTTTATCCCTCGCCCGGACAGTCGCATAAACCTTGCCAACATTCGGAAAATTGTGGAGCAACATCGAAAGGGTCACTTTGCCCACAAAACCAGTGCCGCCGATAAAAAATATCTTCTTGTTATTAAAAATTTCTGTTGGTGATAATTTCATTATCTTAAATTCAAATCACTGCCGTTGAAAATGGCGAAATATTTATAGCCCACTTGAGCAGATTGTGGCTTTTCATGGATTATTTAACTACCCACATTGATCCTGGTTATCAAAATTCCCATCCGATATTGCCCAACCAATCTGACCTTTTCGGTTTTTGATTTTCACCCACCAGACTGATTTTGGTTCGCTTAATGTTTTGACCAATTCATTGCCTGTTGATTCTTGGAAAAATTTTCCTTTGAACCAATAGAGGTAAAATCCTTCGCCTTCGTAGGTGAGAATTGACAAAATATCGCCTTTCTTAATTTTTATTTTTAGATTGTCAAAAGGTTGATCTTTCAATGCTTTAACCTTTCCGGCAACTGACGTTATTACAACTCCGGTTATACCTCTGACTTTCTCACCTTTTTTAAGTTTGAAAGCAATCGGCGAACCTGAATTCATTGTCTTGAAAACTGCCATCGGTTTTCTTGCAAACCAATCTCTGTAAGTGCAGCATTCAAAGGGGCAAGCACCGACATCTTTATAAGGTAGTTTCAGAGTTTGGGCTAAAATCTGACCGCTGACAGCAAACAAAATAACGAACAAAAATACGGAAACTAATTTATTTGACATATCTATCACCTTAACTTTTATAAAGGTCCGACACTAAACGAAATCTCAACTTTGTGTTCCAATCCTTTTTTTGAAACCTTGGAGAGAGCCACCACATCTCTAATATCTTTTCCGCCAAAATCAATATAATTTTCAAATTTGGGGTTTTTTGTTTTGTTTTGATAAGAGTTAATTGCTCTAAGCCCTCTGGTTATCAAACTTACGTCCGCTGACCGAATTCCTTTTTTAACCGAATTCATCAATTCAATCGCTTTGCTATACCAAAATTTTGTGTCGTTAGAATTACGGTTTACATTTTTAACTGAAAATTGAAATGTCAGAGTGTAGTTTTCACAACCTGCATTGATAATGGTTAAATCAACATCTTTATTTACCCTAACTTTTTCATTGCCGATCTTTTCGCCAGAATTCTCTTTGTTTGTCGTTAAGGTAAAAGTCTTTTTAGGAAAAACTGATTTCTTCAAAATCGGAACAGGTATTGCCCGCACACATTCCATCTCACTTTTTTGAGAAAAAGCGGAATATGTAAAAACCGAAAGCAGTAATATCAAAAGGAAACTTTTCATAAAACATTTCAAATCCCAAACTAATCCGTCACACTGCACAAACCAATGACAGGCTGATGAAGCATTGTGATTTCGGCGTTTCTGCCCATATAACTTCTGGCCATGGCAATCGCTTCGGTCAAATTGTCCGCCCGTTCCCAACCGAGCATTTCAGGGACGTGGGCATTTTCCGCACCTGCCGCGATGACTTTTCCGCAATGCTGTCTGCCGTTTTCGCCCCAATACCACATAAAAAAGGGATGCGCTCCGTGGTAGGCATTGCCGCGCCGATACATTTCGATATAGCTCGGATTTGAAGCGAATTCGCGTTCATATTTTTCCCGCAAATAAAAAGCATCCCGTGATTCAGGCAACAGACGATGGAAAAATTCGATGTAGCTTGGATGAAAGTTATGGTCGAATTCGTCAAAACACGGATGCGTCAAAATCATCACGCCGCCTTTTCGCAAAAGCGGTTTGTTGCGATACATATTAAAGTGATAGCCCATTGCCATAACTTGGACAAGCAAAGGGTTTAAAGCCGAATAGACGTTATACGGAGAAATGTCTGGAATGCCCGTAATCAAAATATCGCATTGACCTTTGACCGGAATTTCGTATTGCTGATAGTTTTTTTCGAGGATTTTTTCGTGAACAAGCTCGGTTTCTCCGGCAAAACAAGCAATCATATCGTATTGCGCCGGAATTGCATGGAGCATTTTACGTCTTGCACCACGAGGTAGTTTTGAAAAAGTCCGCTTCATCGCTTCCCATTTCATCCGATCTGCAAAAGTGAATTCGTCCTCGTTTCGAGTCAAAATATCAAAGCCATCGCTAAACATTTTATTGTTCAACGCCGTTTCGATATGAAAGACGTTGCAATGTTCATCAACTAATTTTCCCAGCCGAACAACTTTATGATTCAATTCCGAAGCGGGCGGATCCATATAGCTATGCGAATCACGAATTGTTTGCGGTTCATGATGTGCACGCAGAGATTCGTAATCGCAAAGCCCGACGGCAACAGATTTATGTCCGCCATCCATCGGAACGAGGTTAATGTTCAGATAAATCAAAATGTCTGATTCAGCAGCCCGGCGATTGATGCGAAGCGGTTCGTTATGTCTTGTGTAGCCAAGAGTTACGAGTCCATCATCGTCCTCAGCATCGTGATTATAATAACGGTCTGGATAAAAAGCATTATGGATTTTTGAACCGACCATTCGCTTCATTTCCCACTCGGTCATTTTGCGGTGCAATGAATTAGCGATAATCAAATGAATATCGTCAACACCATTTGCATAGCACATATCAAGGACGACTTCGAGCATCGTCTGACGCAAATCAGGCGTAGCCATCGGCGGCAACGGCAACGAAATATCATCCATCGCAATCGTCACTTTCATCCCCGGTTCTAATTGAGCATAAAGCGGTTTGGCATCAAGCGGATGATTGATAGCATAACGAATTGCCGCTTCACGATTAGGCAAACCCTGAATCGGCGGATTCGGATAAATGACCCGCGTTCCAATCGGAATGTCTTCTAAAATAAAATCTTCGCCAAACGGCATAATTCGTGGTGCCGAGTCTTTGTCAATATATACGATTGATTCGTGTGTTTTGCGTCTAAGTTGTAGTGCCATAGTTTTAATGAATCACGTAGTAAGTAAGTGCTTACTTACTTATACTTTTAAGCCTAAATTAACAAGTTAAACCTTTATTACAAAAATGGCAAATGATTTGAAAGGCTACTTCATCTTGAGAATCGCCCAATTATGCTGGAGAGCAACTTGTTTTAAGCGAAAATCAGGGTTGATTGCGGCAGGATGACCAACAATGGAAAGCATCGGCAAATCAGAAATGCTATCGGTGTAAGCATAAGAATCT
>DAORIL010000333.1:0-7257 GCA_035438525.1 Pyrinomonadaceae bacterium | reverse complement strand
AAATGGACACCCGATATTCGCTGGAGTTACAACGAAAATTTTACAGTTTCGGAATTTGTCGGCTGTTTCCGCGAGCTTCATCGGGAATCGCTCCGCAAATTTCCGGTCACATCCGCCAACGTCATCGAGGCATTGCCGAAATTTGCGCTTCAAATGAGGGAAACTTTTGAACCTGAAATTGATGCTGAACCGGTTGAAGAATTTCCCGAAATAATCGACGAAGAATTGCCGGAGATCACTTTGTCGGATTCCGAGCGGGAAGATTGGAAACAGATGATGCACTTTTTCAAGTGCAATGTTAATGAGATCACGTTTGACTCGTTGTTCAAATTTCTAAATTTTGAAGGCGTTGACGAAGAAAACAAATTGGTCAAAGTTTCGGCTCGCCAAATGACCAAAGATTGGCTAACCAAAAACTATGATCTGGTTTTGGAAAAAGCCTTGATGCACCAAGGTTTTATTGGTTTCAGATTTCAATGGAGGGTTTATTGATGAGCGAAAAACGCGCAAAACTGGCAGTTGTCTCGGCTGAAGAAATCATTGATTGTCTTTTTGCCGAATACGAATATTGGAAAAATGCCGATTCAGATTGTTCAATCGGAGCGATTGGAGCAATTTCAAATGTCATCGCATTTGCCACGGTGGAAAATCATCGAGCCGATTGGCATCCGTCCAAGGAGCAAAATGAAAACTGAAGACCTGACCACAATTTTATTCGACCTTGCAAGCCTTTTGTTAGTTTGCCCGGAGCCGATCAAGGAAACTTACGAAACAGATATTGAGATCGTTGATCCTGATTGGGTGAGTTTAATTTTTCGCACGAAAGGACTTGGTATTTTCAAACGTGCACTCCGGCTCGAAGTAGTTGAAGCTGATCACGGGATTCATTCCCGGATTTATATTTCGTCGATCAAAATAATGAAATTTTTGCCCGTGACTGAAGAAAATTTAAGAAAGTCATTTAGTTGGCTTGAAACAGGAGTTTTCGATAAAAAGTTATGAGAAAAAAATACCAAAAAGGATTTATTTTGAATTACGCATTTTGCAATGTCTGCAAAGTTGAATTCCTTTACAAATTCAACCCGCAATTTTTCACTCTGGCTGAAAAATTATTTGAACATTTTCAGGATAGACACGACGACATTAAACCGGTGAGCTGCAACGGAAATTTAAGTGTTATTTATTCACCTGCTATGGAGGAAATTCAAAAAAGTGAAAGTTGAAAAAGGTTTAGAAATTGCAAAAACATCACCGGCATTGAACTGGCAATCAGACAGACGTGGAAGCTGCGCTTATCCGGCAAATTTTCGCGGTCGGGTTCCGCTGAAGGTGAAATTAGCAACAACTGTTTATCCTGATGTGCCTTTCGTTCCGTCGGATACGGTTGCTCAAAAGGATTGTGAATATTACGTCTGGGTCAATAGTTACGGAGCAGTTTCGGCAATTCTGCCAAATGGCGAAACGCTCGGTTTAAGACCATCGGAATTTAATGTCGTCGAGTGGCACGAGGGAAATAAATAAATGTCGAAAACTTATCACATTCATCTCGATGTCCGAGGTTTTTTAATGAAAGATTCTGATGAATTTCAGGAGCATATTCAATTGTTTTCGGGTGAAAACGGTCAACCGGTTTCAGTCATCGAGGCTAAAAATTTTTTATTCGATGAACTCAGTAAAGGTCGGGAAGTCATTCCTATCGGGGAATGCAGCAATTTTGATTGGAAAACCGGATGCCAGGGGCATCCATCGGAAGAAGAAGCATAAGAGTCTGATAATCAATGAGATAGGAAAATAGTATGGGATTAGCATTTGAATTAAACGAAGAAATTTTACAAAACGTAGTTGCCGTCCAAATGATCAAAGGCGAACTGGGTGATAAAGTTGCCCGGGAGCTGGCACTAATCCATGCCGAAGTTGTCACTTATAACCGGACTGGCGCGGCAGAGCTTTTGCGGATCGGACGTAATACTCTCAGCGATTATGAAAAAACCGGACAAGTTAGTTTTGATGCAGACGGACGTATTTCACTTTTGGCTTTGCTTGAATTTCGCCGGACTTTATCTGTCCGGAAAGATGAAGACCAGGACGAATTTGAAATTAACCGGAAATCAAAGCCCGAGGGAAAACGAAAGGTCAAAAACTGGTAAATTATGGCTTTTTTGAATGATATTGATACCAAGATTGATACCAAAAGAAAAAAGCTACCGTTCAAAGTAGCTTGTTTATTGATACACCCGGCAGGATTCGAACCTGCGACCCTCTGGTTCGAAGCCAGATACTCTATCCAGCTGAGCTACAGGAGCATATCGAATTTCAAACTATAGCAAAGATTTTCTAAAAATAAAAACGGAATAAGTTGATTTTCAAAAATAAAAGCGAGACAGTTGTAGCCTAACTGCCCCGCCATTTGGTTTCGATTATCGGAATTGCACCGATTACCCATCAATGAAAATTGATTGCTCTACTAATTGAGCTAAATCGTAACGATCATTTAGAATTCGACGACGTTTAATATCGGTTTTTAGATCTGAGTGTTGCCGTTCTACCATTGAACTACGCCTCCATAAATTTAAGCGGGGGCGACGGGATTCGAACCCGCAACTGCAACAAAATTGACCGACAATTTGAGACGAATTCAAATCGTATTTTTCAACTTCTTGGAATAATTTCAGCTTAATAGTTTCACTCTATTCGAAGTGCGTTTGCCATTCCGCCATCCCGCCACAAAATTTTTGGCAGGAGCAGGATTCGAACCTGCACGAAACTTTTTTTCAACTTTAACTATCAGTTTTAGCTTGTCCAAGTGAGCCTAATGGCTCAAGTGAAAGATTACGCGAAAGTAATCTCTCAATCAACCATTAGATTTTTATCCACGAAGGGACACGAAGTTTTCATTAAGGGGAAAATAAAACGTTTCAACACTTTTTACAATTAAAAATTTTGTATTTTATCGAAAAGTCCATCGTGTTTTCTTCGTGAAACTTCGTGGATGGTTTTATCCAAAAATATAATCCAAAATGTCTGCACCAACTTTTTTGTTTGGTGCTTCGACGCTGTTGGCTTCTTCGCGGGCAGATTTGACGGCTTCTAAAACGCGCTCAACTTTTTCCAACAATTGACGTTTATCTCCGCGTGTAATTGCGCCCGAATGTTTTACTTGATTCCAGTAACCAACGACCACATCTTTGGTAATAAGTTGTGTTTGTGCCGGATGTTCTTTTGTTGCGTCATATAGAACAATCGGTTCGGAAACTTTTTGCGTGCGGTGCGTTTTAAGAGAAGCGGTTTTATACAAACCCGATGCCTCATCTTTTGCCCAGTCGTCCGCTTCATCCAAAACCGGAAGCTTGTCAATAAAAGTCCTCAAATCGGTCAATTGTTTTTCTAAAAACAAAAGATAGGGAACCGGAACATCCTTAACCAAAACATTTTCCCCAATCTTTATATCGGCGCTGGCAGTCATATTGGCAAAATCCTTAGTTGCCGTGATGTCCATTATTTCGGTGAAAAGTTTGCGTGTTTCGCCCAAAACATCATCGGCACGCATCACGACCTTTTTTTGTTCAGGTGGAAATTGTTCACCTGCCTCATCTTTTGATTCATATGTTTTGTTAAATCCATAGTAAAGATCAGGCTTTTGCGAGTTTTTGTGGAGTTCAGTAATTGCTGAGTATATACGATTTTTTGCACCTTTTTCGATGGCAATTACTTGATTTAATTTTGCTGACATATTTTTATTACCTCAATATCTATCTAAATTCAAAGGGTTATTATACATATCAAATATGTTATGTCAAGTATAGGTTTGGGGCATATGTTGACATAACATAAGAATGCGAGAATAATAGCGATATGTCAGCAAATTTAGTTAGAATTGAAAGATGGAAATGTGTTTGCGAAAGGTGCGGATATGGCAAAGACAAGGATTGGATCTCTGCTTCAATTGAGAAACCCAAAACTTGTCCTTATTGTAAAAGCCCTTATTGGGAAAATCCGCGCGAACGGATATTCAAAAATAAAAAAGAGAAACGTTAAAAATTATTTTCCTTGAAATTCTTTCCGGATAAATTTGACCATTCCGGCAATTTCATCGGCGGTTAATTTCTTTTTGAAAGCAGGCATTTTGTCATCGCCTTCTTCAATTACACGGGTATATTTTTTGTCATCAGCGGCAGCAACTTTTTCATTTTTAAAACTTGGAACTTTGAATTTATCGCCTTCGATGTCAACATCGCCCCCTTCGCCATTTTCTTTATGACAAAGCACACATTTTTCGGAAAAAATCTTTTTGGCAGCGGCTAATTCATCATTTGCCGGGGCTGGTTTATTGGCATTGCCATTAGAATTTGAATTGGCAGGATCATAACTAACTGTTGTGCCATTTACATTTTGCGTAATTGTTTTGTTGTTATTAGTTGTTGTTGTAGTTGAATTTTGCGAGCATGCAAATACAAAAAGGGCAAAACAGGTTAAGACTAAGCCAAGTTTTAAATATTTCATAGATTCTCCTTAAAAATTAGATACTTTTGAGACGAAAGTTTAACTTAAATGTTAAGAATTAGGCAAACTGATGTTTAGGCTAAATTATCATTTTATGGTAAATTCAAAACAATAATTTCCCAATGTTTCCAACAATATGAAAAAGATTATAAATTTATTCAACATTATTTTAGTTTTGTTGTTTTTTGCCTTTGTGTCCTTTGGACAAGTTTCAAGCCAGCAATTAAAAATTGAGGGGTTAAAACAATCAGTTACCGTCCGCAAAGACGGGCGCGGAATCCCGTATATCGAGGCACAAAATGAGGAAGATTTGTATTTTGCCCAAGGTTTTATCACTGCCCAAGATCGGCTTTTCCAAATGGATATGCTGCGTCGGGTAGCGCGTGGAGAAACTGCTGAAATTTATGGAAAAGTAACTGTTGAAGAAGATAAGCGTTGGCGAAAATTTGGTTTTGCCAAAATTGTCGAAACGGCATTTAATGGCACTGAATCTAATTTCAAATCAGCATTGGAAAACTATGCAAAAGGTGTAAATGCTTACATTGCTACACTTGACGCAAAAAGCTTTCCGGTTGAATATCAGATATTGCAATTTACACCCAGACCTTGGCTTCCGACTGATTCAATGATAATCGGAAAGATTTTAGCTGATGGATTAAGCACGACTTGGCAAAATGATTTGATGCGGGCGAATTTTCAAAAAATACTTTCTCCCGAAAAATATAAAGATGCAACCAATGGGATAACTCCCTATGATGTCATTCTTTTCGGGAAAGATTCGGGAAATTCACAAAATCAAAAGTCTAAAACTCAAAGTCGTGTTGATGTTTCAGATAATGATTTGCAGATGGCGGAAAATGAGGCAAAAGTGCGACAAAGTTCATTGGAAAGGGTTGGACTTTATGCAGAAGAATTAGCTGCCAGTAATAATTGGGTAATTTCCGGAAAACGAACTGCGGATGGAAAACCGATTTTAGCAAACGATCCGCATTTGCCTCCAACTGCACCCGGAATTTGGTATTTGGCGCATCTTTCGACCCCGAATTTACGAATTTCCGGTGTTGCACTTCCGGGTTCACCCGGTATTGTTTTAGGGCATAACGATTCAATTGTCTGGGGAGCAACCAATGTCGGTCCCGATGTTCAAGATTTATATTTGGAAACATTCAACGCCGATGGAAAATACAAAACTCCAAACGGTTGGGAAGCTCCAACAATTCGTAAGGAAGAAATAAAAGTCAGAAAAAGTCCGACTTCGACTGAAACTGAAACAGTTAGTTTGGACGTAATTGAAACTAAAAACGGTGTAATTTATACCGAAGATGGCGGTAATAAATTTGCTTTAAAATGGACTGCCCGTGATCCGAAAAATCAAGAGTTTGAAGCATTTTATTTGTTAAATCGGGCGAAAAATTGGGAAGATTTCAAAAATGCCCTCAAAACCTACGGGGGTTCAACCCAGAACTTTGTTTATGCCGATGTTAAAGGAAATATCGGTTGGATTGCCGCCGGACGAATCCCGCTTCGCAAAACAGGTGAAGGGGCATTTCCTTATGATGGTTCGACTAACGATGGAGATTGGACAGGTTATATTCCATTTGAAGAACTGCCCCAACTTTATAATCCGCCCCAAGGTTTTATTGTCACCGCCAATCAAAGGATTGTCGGCACCAATTATAAGTATCAGCAAATCTCGCGTGATACTGCTTTGCCTTGGCGGGCACGACGGATTACCACTTTGCTCGATGTCAAAGAAAAAATCACGATGGATAAGGTCGGAGAAATTCAATTTGATGTTTATAATTTTCCTTTTGCTGAATTAGCAAAAGAAATGTTGAAATTCAATGTTTTAAGCCCAAACTCCACACAAATTTTGACAAATTGGAATGGCAAAATGACTCCTGATTCCGAAGCGGCGTTGTGGGTAAATGAAATCAGAAATTGTTTAGCCGGAAAAATTTCGGATGATAATAAGGGAATTCCAACCTTTGTTGTGCGCGAAAAATTATTGTGGTGGATAATTAAAGAGAAATCAACTCTTTGGTTGCCCAAACAATATTCCGACTATGGAGCATTTATAAAAGCCTGTGAAGCCGAATCACAAGAATCACTCAATAAAAGATTTGGAAATGATAAATCAAAAATGGTCTGGGGAAGTGTTTTTACCGCACGTTTTCCGCATCCTTTAGCCTCTGTGCCATTTGTAGGGGGACAATTTGCCACTCCAAATAGTGGAATTAACGGAAGTGGACAAACACCAAATGTCGGCTCAAACGTTTCGATGCGCCACATTGCGAGTCCGGGAAATTGGGATGCAACCCGTCATGTTATTCCGTTAGGGGAAAGCGGAAATCCTAAATCACCGTTTTGGAAAGACCAGTTTGAAGCCTGGAGCAGTGGAAAATCTCCGGTTTTTCCCTTTAGTAAAAGTGCAGTTGAGGCAAGCGCGAAAGAAACCTGGGTTTTGCAACCAAAATAGGAAAATTAAAAGTTAAAAATGCAAAATGCAAAATTCACTCTAAATCTTGACTCTGGACTTTTTTAACTTTTAATTTTTAATTTTTGTCGTTCTTCTTTTAACGCCAAAAAATCGCTCAAAATAACTACAGCGGCTTCGCTGTCTAATCTTTTTGCAATTTCTTTCATTTCAAGTCCTTGGTCAAAAAGATTTTGTTGGGCAGATTTGGACGAAAGCCGTTCATCCTGTAAAAAGACCGGAATTTTAAGTGAAAGTGAAAAATTTCGGTGCAATCTTCG
>DAORIL010000332.1:0-7262 GCA_035438525.1 Pyrinomonadaceae bacterium | reverse complement strand
GAATGGACACCGCGAATTACGCCAAATGGAATTAATCGGGTGCGCGTTCCAACTGCGCTTGAGCGAGTAGGCGATTTTTCACAATCAACACAATCCAGCAGTGCTAATGGCGGGATATTTAATACAATCCGAAACTATAATTTCGCCGGAACCTGCACCTCTGCTAATACGGCAGCGAATCCGGGAGCTTGTTATATTGACGGCGGTGTTTTAGGAAAGATCCCGCAAGCATCTCTCTATGCGCCTGGGCTAAAACTTTTGAGTTTATATCCATTGCCAAATCACACTCAATTGCCGGGCGAAAATTACAATTACGAAGAGCAGATTTCTAACAATACGAAAGAGCGTAACGATACGGTTCGCATTGACTATAATCTCAATGATAACTGGCGGGTTTATGGAAGAATGCTAAATAACTACAACATAAATACAAATCCATTTAGCGGTTTAGGATTTATTCTCGGCGGAAATATAGGCGTTTGGGGTTGGAAAAATGATACTCCAAGACTGAGTTATGCCGGAACCTTGAATGGCACGCTTAATGCCACCACCGCAATTGAATTTACATATGGTTTTAGCCGAAACTCAATTGATGGCAGACCGGCGACCAGCAATTACACTTTTGCTGCATCGGGGCTTTCAGCCTTACCTAGGATTTTCCCGGGGGCAACTCAAGAAGATTTTCTGCCGCAAGTTGGCTATGGTGGCGGACCGTTGGCTTCAACACCGAGTTTTCGGGTTGGAAACGGACCTTTTATTAATAGCAACCGAACCGATAATATCGCCGGAAGTTTGTCAAAAGTTTGGGGCAGCCATGTTTCCAAATTTGGCGGAGTTTTTGAACATGGTGTCAAGAAACAAACAAACCGTGTTCAGTTCAATGGCGGTATCAGCTTTTCAACTGATACGACCAATCCCTTTGATACCGGACAAGGATTTGCGAATGCTGCAACCGGTGTTTTCCAAAATTATATTCAGGCATCTGCCGGTTCGACAGGCGACTATCGGTATAACAATTTGGAATTTTATGCACAGGATAACTGGAAAGTTTCAAGCCGTTTAACGCTTGATTACGGGATGCGTTTCTCGTGGTTGCCGCCAACTAAAGATGTCAGTGGTGCGGCTTCAAATTTTGATCCAAGTTTATATAATGTTGCCAATGCTCCACGGCTGTATGCTCCGGGTTGTTTAGGACAAGCAGTTGGCAGTTTTACTTCGGTCGGCTGCACCCGCGTTGCGTATGATCCGGCACTTGCGGCTGGAACTGTGTTGACTGGTGGCGGCATCCCGCCGGTGGTAGTCGGGAACTCGCTCAATGGCGGGCTTTTCATTGGCAAACTTGTCCCGGGAACAGGCAGCCGTTCAAATGGTTTGGTAGCTGCTGGAACCAATGCTTTAACCAAAGATCAGGGGCTTTTATTTGCCCCAAGATTCGGTTTTGCCTACGATGTGACAGGCAAACACGACTTAATTGTGCGTGGTGGTTACGGTATTTTTTATGATCGTTCGCAGGGAAATCTCGTGTTTGACTATAACGAAAATCCGCCTGTTACTACTACTACCCGGTATGACAATGGGCGGTTACAAGACCTTGGCGGTGTCGGAACAGTAGCTAGTTTTAGCCCGCAGGGTCTTCGGGCGATTGAAAAAGATGCGAAAATTCCGTCAGTAAATTCTTATAACTTAGGCGTTCAGTATAAATTACCTTTTGATACGGTTCTTGATATTGCTTATGTTGGCTCACAAAGCCATCATTTGCCGCACGTGAGACCAATCAACGAAACACCGTTTGGTTCAGCCTGGCTGGCGGTCAATCAAGACCCAACCAGAGCTACCCCGACAGTTCTCGGAGCCAGCGCACTTCCTACTGATTTATATCGTCCGTTCAAAGGATTTGGCAGTATCAGTTATATTGAATTTAGAGAAAATGCCGCCTATAACTCCTTGCAAGTTGGGGCTAATCGCCGATTTTCCAAAGGATTGGTTTTGAGCGCAAATTATACTTTAGGTCGAGCAGATGGCATCACTACTGCTGATGACGGACAATCCCGAATTGACCAAAAAGATTATATCAATTACGGAAGGATGGGTTATGACCGCACTCATAACTTTAACTTTAACTGGGTTTATGAAATACCGAGTTTAACTAAAAATCGAGCACTTGGTTTAGTTACAAACGGTTGGCAATTTTCAGGTATCTATCGTTTCCAATCAGGTCAGCCGGAAACCGTTCAATGCAATATCAATGGACGAAACTCCATAAATATTACGGGATCGTCGAGCGGAACGGCAGTTGGCACTTGTATTGTTAACGGTAAAGTTACAGAGCGTCCTATTAAAGATGACTTTCATTTGTTTAATGTTAATGCTTTGATAGGTCTGCCTGACGGAGCAACCGGAGCATTCTTAGAAATGACCCGTAAAAGTTTTACGGCAGAAGCTCCATCAATTAATAACTTTGACTTGTCGCTTTCTAAGAAGTTTTTCGTTTGGGAAAAATTCAACATCGAAACTCGGATTGATGCGTTCAATGCTCTGAATCATACTCAAGGAGCTTTTTCAAACTTCTTTGCAGGTAGCGTTTTTGATACGACTACTCGATTACCTCTTGTTAGTGCGATAGCCAATACCACAACCAATCGAACCGGATACGGAGCTGTTAACAGCTATCGACCGAATCGCACTCTGCAATTAATGTTGCGGGTTTCGTTCTAAATGCTCAAAAAATAAAAAGGCAGATTCCACGGGGGTAGAGTCTGCTCTTTTTGAAAATGTAGAAGTCCGCAATTCGGTAAGGGCGGATAACAAACTTATCTAAAGCGCGCTTCTACATTTTTCTCTTTCTGATTTTTTCCGAACCGATATGCAAAGATATTTTCAATCGCCGTTTTATTCATCATATTTGGAGTCGGGATGCTCAATGTTTTTGCAAATACTCGTGCCTATTCCGAAAAATCCTCGGGGACAAATTCGTGGCGGATAAGTAGGGTAATCCTTCAAAAGGTAAGAAAGTAATAATTGCTCAGGCAGTGATTTATCTAGAGAAATAAATATTTTTTCCAATCTAAATGAGCCAAAAATGATTGTTTGTTTTAGAATTTAGGGATGCTTAATAAAACTGTTTTAATTACGATCGTTTGCCTGACATTTATTCAGGTGAATCTGGCTCAAAAAGTAGATTTTTGGTTGACCAAAAGCGACCAATCAGTTTTGCTAAAAGAGCAAAGCAAACTTTCGTTTAGTGATAAAATCAATAATTTACCGACGATTGAAATTGACGAAAGACAAACTTTTCAGACGATTGACGGTTTCGGCTATTCTTTGACGGGCGGAAGCGCGTTAGTTATCAATCAGTTAAGCAAAGGAAACAAAGCTAAATTATTGCAGGAATTATTCGGCAATAAAAAAGATTCAATTTCTATTAGTTATTTGAGAATCAGTATTGGGGCATCTGACCTGAATTTGTCTTCTTTTACTTATAATGATTTACCAATCGGCGAAATTGATTTGGAACTGAAAAAATTTAGTTTGAAAGAAGACGAAAAAGATGTAATCTCTCTTTTAAGAGAAATTATCAAAATCAATCCAAAGATAAAAATACTTGGTTCACCATGGTCTGCGCCGCTTTGGATGAAAGACAATAACAGTTTTTTTGGCGGACATTTGCAACCCAAATATTATGGAGTTTATGCTCAATATTTTGTGAGATATATCAAGGAAATGGAAAAACTTGGTATCAAAATTGACGCGATAACTCCGCAAAATGAGCCGCTTCATCCGGGTAATAATCCGAGTATGTTAATGTCTGCCCAGCAGCAGGCGGATTTTATCAAAAATAATTTAGGTCCCGAATTTAAAAAGGCAAACATTAAAACTAAAATCATTATTTACGACCATAATTGCGACAAACCCGAATATCCGTTGGAAGTTTTAAATGATGCTGATGCCAAAAAGTTTATTGACGGTTCAGCCTTTCATCTTTACGCCGGAAATATTGATTGTTTGACCAAAGTTCACGATGCGCATCCGGATAAAAATGTTTATTTTACCGAGCAATACACTAATTCAAAAGGTGCCTTTGCCGGAGATCTTGGCTGGCACATTAATAATTTGATTATCGGAGCGACTCGAAACTGGAGCAGAAATGTTTTGGAATGGAATTTGGCGAGTGATGCTGAATTCAAACCACACACACCGGGTGGATGCAATGTTTGTAAAGGTGCTTTAACTATTGCGAATAATACGGTAACGCGAAATGTATCGTATTACATCATCGCTCACGCTTCAAAATTTATTCCGCCTGATTCGGTGAGAATTAACAGCAATGTAACAGGAAACATAAACAATGTAGCTTTCAAAACTCCAAACGGAAAAATCGTTTTGATTGCTCAAAATAACGGTAAGGAAACAGCAAATTTTAATATTGAATTCAAAAATAAAAAGGCAACAATCACGCTTCCCGCAAATGGGGTCGGGACATTTATTTGGAAATAACACAATGAAAAACTTAATCTTTACAATAATTATTTTATCGCTTTCATTGGTTGGTTACGGGCAAACGACTAAGCAAAAGTTTGCCCGCAAAACCGCCAAGAGTAATGTTTCGGCTCTCGGCAAAACCGTCACTGTTTATACTACCGCCGAAAACACCAATCAAAGATTAGCGCAATCCGCTCAACTGAGTTTCTCAGAAAAAAAACAACCACCGGAAAACGAAATCAGCGTTTTTGTTAATCCCGGTAAAAGTTTTCAAAACTTTATCGGGATTGGTGGTTCTTTTACTGATGCGGCGGCTGAAAATTTTAGCAAATTATCAAAAGCAAAACAGGAAGAATTTTTGCAAGCATATTTCAGCAAAGATAAAGGCATCGGCTACACACTCGGACGCACGACCATTCACAGCAGCGATTTTTCCAGCGGGAGCTACACCTACATTGACGAAGGCGATAAAGAATTAAAAACCTTTAACCTCGATCATGATAAACAGTTTCGGATTCCATTGATCAAAAAAGCAATGGAAATGGCGGGTGGAAAACTAACTTTGTTCGCTAGTCCTTGGTCTCCGCCCGCTTTTATGAAATCTAATAAATCAATGCTTCAAGGCGGAAAACTTTTGCCCGAATTTTATCAGCCGTGGGCAAACTATTTTGTTAAATACATTCGCGCTATTGAAAAAGAAGGAATTCCGATTTGGGGCGTGACGATTCAAAATGAGCCAATGGCAACCCAAAAATGGGAATCTTGCATTTTTTCAGCCGAAGACGAGCGTGATTTTCTAAAAAATTATCTCGGACCAACCTTTTGGAAAAACGGCTTAAAGGATAAAAAAATTATTATTTGGGATCACAACCGGGATTTGATAACGCATCGCGTCAGCACAATATTAGAGGATAAGGAAGCGGCTAAATACGTTTGGGGCATCGGTTATCACTGGTATGAAACTTGGAGCGGGGGGCAGCCAATGTTTGAAAATGTCGAGCTGGTTAATGAAATGTTTCCCGAAAAACACTTGATTTTTACCGAAGGAACGGTCGAAAAATTTGATTCGGCGAAATATCAATTTTGGGGAAACGGGGAACGTTACGGACGTTCAATGATTAATGACTTTAATAACGGAACAGTTGCCTGGACTGATTGGAATTTGTTGTTGGACGAAAAAGGAGGACCGAACCACGTCGGAAATTATTGTTTTTCGCCAATTCACGCCGATTCAAAAACGGGTGAATTGATCTACACTCCTTCTTATTATTACATCGGACATTTTTCCAAATTTATTAAACAGGGTGCGAAACGCCTTTCATCAGCCGCCAGCCGCAGTCAGCTTTTAACCACGTCATTTCTCAATCCTGATGGAAAAGTTATAACGGTCGTAATGAACGAAAGTGATAAAAAAGTTACTTATAATTATATGATCGGCACCGAAAGTGCTGAGGTTGAAATTCCCCCCCATGCTATTCAAACATTGGTTTTTTAACGAATTGAAATTATGAAAGAAATGGTTTTAGCAATTGATTTGGGCGGGACTAATCTGCGAATGGCAGTCATAGATCGCGAAGGCAATATTTTGCACCAAATAAAAAGTGAGACACCGAAAACTAACAAGGTTGATGAGATTGTTCAGGTAATAGTTGAATCCGCAGAGTTTTGTCGGTCAAAAGTTAAAGAGATTGGCAATATTATTGCTATTTCGGCGGCTGTTCCGAGTGGGGTAGATTATAAAAACGGAATTATTGTTAAAGCTCCGAATGTGCCTTGTTTAAGTGGGTTTCGGATGGCTGATGCGCTCGAAAAAGAATTGAATCTGAAAGTAATTCTCGAAAATGATTCCAATGCTGCAGCCATTGGTGAAAGTTGGATCGGTGCCTCAAAAGGCTTTCAAGATTCAATAATGCTAACGATGGGAACCGGAGTCGGAAGCGGAATCATTCTAAACGGCAATATTTTACGCGGGATTGACGGGCTTGCCGGAGAAATTGGTCATACTTGCGTTGAACCGTTCGGCAATCCTTGCGGCTGCGGTTCGCGCGGATGTGTTGAGCAATATACTTCTGCCACTGCAATAGTCCGCCAAACCCGTGAACTCAAAAGCCAATATCCGAATTCGATTTTAGTAGATAAAACGGATTTGACTTCAGCCGATGTTTATCAAGCCGGAAAAGAAGGGGATGAATTAGCTCTTGAAGTCTTTAGACGAATGGGTTTTTATCTGGGCATTAGTCTCGGAACTTTGATAAATACGTTCAATCCCGAAGTAATTGTTCTCGGAGGAGGTGCCGCCGCCGGTTGGGATTTGTTTATGCCTCACGCTGCAGCAGAAATCCGAAATCGTGCGTATCAAGTTTCTGTCGAACGGGCAAAAATTGTTCCGGCTTTGCTCGGAGATGATGCCGGAATAATCGGTGCTGCCAGATTGGGCTTTATCGAAAGCAATCAAGCAGTAAAAGTGCAAAGCCAATCTTAATTATCAATAGGTAAATCAGCCTAAATTAAGTTAAACTATCGCAAAAAAATAAGAACAATATTATGCAGAAAAAATACATTCTCGCCTTTGATCAGGGAACAACGAGTTCACGGGCGATTGTTTTTGACCATAACGGCTCAATTATTTCGGTTGCACAAAAAGAATTTACGCAGATTTTTCCCAAACCAGGCTGGGTTGAACATGACGCCAACGAGATTTGGTCAACCCAATTAGGCGTAGCGACTGAAGCGATCGCTAAAGCCAATATTGACGCAAACGAAATTGCCGCGATTGGCATTAC
>DAORIL010000331.1:0-7269 GCA_035438525.1 Pyrinomonadaceae bacterium | reverse complement strand
TTTGCGACCGGGAATTGATGTTGGAGGTCTTGTCATCAGCCCCGATGGAAAAACTCTTTTGGTAAGTGCATCCGCCGAAGGTCAATTTAATTTTTACACGATTTCATTGGACGAATTAGCTACCGATCAATGGGCTCGGCAATTAACTTCAACTGCGGGATTCAAAGGGGATGCGCAATTTTCCCCAGATTCAAAAGAGGTTTATTATCTCGAAAACGGACGGGTCAATATCGTTTCCCTTGACCGTCGGGAGGTGCGTCCGCTGGCTTTAAATCTGGATATGAACGTTAGTTTTGCTCAGGAAAAAATGGAAGTTTTCAAACAAGGCTGGCGATATATGCGTGACAATTTTTATGACGATAAATACCACGGTGCAGATTGGAACGCTGTTGAGAAAACCTACGAACCGCTAATTAAGGCCGCGCGGACAATGGATGAAGTCCGTCGTTTGATGAATTTGATGGTTGGTGAATTAAACGCTTCGCACCTTGGGGTCGCGGGCGCATCAGGCTTTACTCCAACTCCGATCGGCAAACTTGGGCTCCGGTTTGATCGTAATTCTTATGAAAATGGCGGGCGTCTGAAAATTACCGAAATCATTGATTTGAGTCCTTCAGCAATTTCCAAAGAAATTAAAGTTGGCGATTATTTGGTGAGTGTTGACGGGACAAAAATTGATGCCACAACTAATTTAGACGAACTTTTGGAAAACAAGGTCAATCGGCGCGTAGTTTTGGGTATTTCAGCAGATGGCAGTAACAAAAAAGATGTCATAATCAAACCGATTTCGACCGGTGCGGAAAAAAATCTTCTCTATCGGCAATGGGTTGAAGATAATCGCAAATATGTCGAAAAAATCAGTAACGGTAAACTCGGTTATGTTCATTTGCCCGATATGGGGCAGGGAACACTCAATCAACTCTATATTGACTTGGACGCACAAAACCAAGCAAAAGAAGGAGTTATTATTGATGTTCGCAACAATAACGGCGGTTTTATTAATCCCTATGTAATTGACGTTTTGTCCCGCAAAGGATATCTGAAAATGACCGAGCGCGGGCTGTGGACTGTTCCTTCGCGTTCCGCCCTTGGGCAACGTGCGCTTGAACGTCCGACAATTTTAATCACCAATCAACATTCGCTGTCGGATGCCGAAGATTTTACTGAAGGTTATCGTAGTCTTAAACTCGGCAAAGTTGTCGGCGAACCGACTTCGGGTTGGATCATCTTTACCTGGAATACAAATTTGTTTGATGGGACAAGTTTTCGGCTTCCGCGCCAACGAATTGACGGTGCAGACGGTAAAAATATGGAGCTCAATCCGCGCCAGGTTGATGTTCCAGTCACAAGACCAATCGGTGAAAGTTTGACGGGAAAAGATTCTCAATTGGATACGGCAGTGCGGGAATTGTTGGGGCAGATTGGAGGGAAGTAGATATTATTAATGACTTCACCAATCGAGAGTAATATGTTTCAAAATTTATAAAGCAAAAAAAAACGGATTATTGATTAACATTTTCATTTAATTGTTTAGAAAATTTGATTGCTTCTTTCAAAGCTAAAGCTAATGTTTCTATTGAAGTTAAATCATCAGTTTCGATCTTAAATGAAATTCTGATTTTGGCATGATGCGGCATTAAATCATTTAAGGAAATTCTTTGGGTGATTTGGATTCTAAATAAATCGGTATTGAGTGAAATAAAGGTGCTTTTTTTCCCTTCAAGCTCTTGGCGGGTGGAAGTTTGAACTTTTATTGTTTGACCATTGGTTAAATTTATTTCATCCTCTATCGTTTTTCCCATTTGTTGTTAATTTTGTTCACTATCTTCGGCGAATAACTCTGTCCTAACTCTCGAAATTACAGAGTTTTACATACTTTTATTAATATTTGCGAATCTTCATAAAGCCCAAGAATGGGATTGTAAAAATAAGGACCTACACTTTTCCAACGAATCATATCGAATTTCCGACAAGCACCGCATTCACGGCAGGTGGAATAGGTTTGACTTCCGCGTGTAAACGGGGTTCCCATCTGTTTGTGCCAGCATCCAAAAAGATGTGCCAACCAACTAATTTTTACTGATTTTGGGATTGATAAATTATCAAGGCTTTTTGATTTTATTTCGAAGTTGTTAATGATTTTATTATTATTATTCATTTATTTTGTTACTAGGGTTGCCTGCTGGATTTGAAAACTGTTGAGAGCATCCGTTTCGTCCTCAAAAGTTTCAAAAACGGTCAGTAGTCTGGTCATTTTCATTAGCTCAATCACTTGTCCGGATAAACCAAGCAATTTAAATTCTCCTCCATTTTTTTGAGAATCCAAATGCCCGCCGACTAGTTCACCTAATCCGCTGGAATCAATATGTGTAATCTTTGTCATATTTAACAAAATTCTTTTTTTATTTTCTTCGGACAAATTTCTGATAGCTTGACGAAAATTAACGATACTTTCGCCAATGAAGATTTTTCCCTCTAAATCAAAGATAGTGACATTTTGAAACTGCCGTTGGGTAATATTTAAATAGTTCATAGCATTTCGTTGAATTCAAGAATTAATTAAACTCAATCCGTTTTTTTATGGCGTGACCAAAGATATTTGGAATAATTGGAATAAATAGGATGTTCAGGTAACCCAAGATCATTATCCTCTGCTTCGTGGTGAAATTCTTTAACAAAAGGCTGGTTATTCGGTTGAATTATTCCGCTATTAAAACTGGCAATTGCTTCCGATTCATTTTCAAAAACCTCAAAGATCAACAAAATGTTGCTGATAGACATCAATTCGAGAACTTTGCTCGTCAAATTGACAATTTTAATTTTGCCCCCACTTTTCGAGATAAAATTAAAACAGTTGATTATTTCGCCCAAACCATTTCCATCAATCTCATTCACGTTGGCAAAATTTAGCAGAATTTTATTTTGCTCGTTTTTTGACAATCTCTCGATCGTTTCACCAAAAAAACTGGTAGTTAAACCAATTCGGATTTTTCCATCCAAATCAAGGATGGTGACACCATTTATTTTTCTTTTTCTTATATCAAGGTTAAACATTTTATTTAGTTCCAAATATTTTTTTCAAACACCAAAGACCATCAATTTAGAATAAAAAATTATGAACCTTTAGCTGTAGCTGCGGGAGCTAAAAGAGTATCAATTGCATGAAGAACTCCATTTGTAGCATCAACATTGCGGGCTTGTAAACGTGCGCCGTTAATCTTAATTCCATTAGTTGCATCAATCTTTATGTCTTGCCCTTGAAGTGTTTTGACGGCCATAAGTCTGCCAATTTCGGCTGACATTTTTTTGCCCGGAAGGATATGATAATTCAAGATTTCGAGTAGCATCGACCTGTTTTCCGGTTTTTGTAAATCGGTCAATGTTTCTGCCGGAACTTTGGAAAAGGCTTCATTTGTCGGAGCTAAAATTGTAAAAGGACCTGGTTCCCTAAGCTTTGCGGTCAATCCTGCATCGCTAATTACTTTGGTAAAAGTTGAAAATTTTGCGTCCCTACCTAGAACATCGGCTAATGTATAATGATCAGACATATAATTCCATTAAATATTGGGCAAACTGCAAATTTCCTCATAAAACTCAATGATAATTGTGCAGAATATTGCCTTTAAAATTATTTTTCGGGCTAGTTTGAATCAGGTAGGTCTGGCTATTTCCAGAGAAATCTGAGAAAAGAGTAAGCTGTGTTCTTAACCATTTCAGAATACCTTGATCGTTGACTATATGTCAAATATAAAATATATTGCGTATATAAAATAGTTTGTATATACAATATATAATAAAAAAAATAAATTTATGAAAATAGAAATTCGGATTGATGAATTATTAGAAAAACATAAGCGATCCTTTTACTGGTTATCAAAAGAAACAGGTGTCAGTCACACCACTCTTTGGCGATTAAAAAAAGGGAAGGCACTTGGCATAAATTTTGTAACCCTGGAAAAACTTTGCCAAGCCCTTGAATGTGAGCCGAGCGATATTCTAAAACTAAAGCAAAAGAAAAAAACGGTTTAGAAAAAAAATAGTGAGGAAAATTTAGGAAAAGCCAGGCAAAATCTAAACACTAATAAGTATCGAACAAATTTCGATTAAGGTGCGTAAAATTTTTGACCTGATTTTTACCTTTCTTATTTCAAATTATGGAATAAAGCGGTATATTTTAGGGATTCAACAAGCAGAAAGACTTTCTTTAGGATTATGAAGGTAGGCTACCAAATATTGAGAGAAAATAAAGGTAACCCTTTGACACAGAGCGTCGGAGAGGTTTTGTTACAGGGCTTGAAACTAATAGAAAAGATGGATGATGCAAGTTTTACGATTGGAAATCGTGGAAGCGTCGGGATACATTTTCGCCATTGCCTTGATTTTGCGACCAATTTTCTGAGCGGACTGAAAATCGGCAAAATTGATTACAGCCAACGCGAAAGAAATACGGAAATCGAAACCAATCGTGAACAAGCAATTTTGCATTTATCTACTTTCATTTGTGACCTTCAAGCCATAGAAATTTCAGATTTGGAGAAACCTGTCATGGTCAAAATTGAAGAAATTAGCGGCTTAATGGGCAGACCCGAATGGGCTTGGTCATCAGGATTGCGGGAACTCGAATTCTTGCAAAGTCATACCATTCATCACTTTGCCTTGATAGCTTATAAACTTAAATCACTTGGAATTGAGGTCGAGGATAGTTTTGGGGTTGCGCCTTCAACTTTGAAATATTGGCAGGAAGAACAAGCAAAAGCAGCTTGATTTGAGGAGATAAAAGGATGGAAATGTCTAAAGGCTTATTGATTATTAGTTGGATTTTACGGATTGTGGTGGCAATTATTTTATTACAAACTTTATTTTTCAAATTTACCGGAGCAGAAGAATCAAAATATATCTTTTCAACCTTAATGGGCGCAGAAAATGAATGGATCGGCAGAATCGGTTCAGGGGTTGTTGAATTGATTGCAACTATTCTAATTCTATATCCGTCAACTACTTGGCTCGGCGCTTTACTTGCTTTAGGAACGATGTCAGGGGCAATTATGAGCCATTTGACCCAACTTGGAATAATAGTTAAAGATGACGGCGGATTACTGTTTGGCTTAGCAATCGTAGTTTTTGTTTCGAGTGCGATTTTGTTATTTTTGAATCGCAAAGCTGTTCCCCTAGTTGGGGCGTTTGTTTAGACTAGAACGCGAGCGACTCGCTTGTAAATAGCATATAGCGCGAACAAACGCATTAAGTAGAATTCAAGTTGAATTTGAATTAAACACCTTTCAAACGCTTTGCGTTTGGGCAAGCGAGCCGCTTGCGTTCCCGGCGTATTGATGGCAGAAAAAGCTATACGAAAAATTTATCAACGCAGGTGGTTTTGGCTACTCTGCGTTTATCTTTTGTTGATGGGCTGGTCGAGCATTGTGCGTTTTCGCCAGCCCGAAAAGCCTTTTCCTGACAATAAAAAATCTGCAATACTTCATGCTGTTTCAGGCGAAAAAACTCTGGAAACCAAGATTCGATTTGCCTATCAAGAGTTTTTACCGATTAATTCAACCGATTCGACACCAATAATCTTGCTTCACGGAAGTCCGGGCGATGGCGGAAGTTTGAAAAAACTTGGAGCAGAATTGGCTAAAACACGGCGAGTTATCATTCCCGATTTGCCCGGTTTCGGGGATTCGACGGAAAATATCCCCGATTATTCGTTTCGTGCCCACGCTCGTTATTTGCTTGAACTTGCAGACCAACTCAAATTCGAAAAATTTGATGTGCTTGGGTTTAGCATGGGCGGCGGTGTGGTGCTCAGTCTTTATGAAATTGCCCCAGAAAAAACCCGCTCTGTTTCAATGGTTTCGGCAATCGGTGTGCAGGAATATGAATTGCTGGGGGAATATCATCTCAATCACGCACTTCACGGATTACAACTCGGATTCTTTTGGTTTTTGAAAGAATTTACCCCCAATTTTGGGATTTTTGACAAAATGGTGATTGCCTATTGCCGTAATTTTTATGATTCTGATCAAAGACCTTTGCGCACTGATTTGCAACAAATTGAAATTCCGGTTTTGATAATTCACGGCACTCAAGACCCCTTAGTTCCGGTTGAAGCAGCTCGTGAACACGCCAGACTCGTTCCCCAAAGCGAGTTTCACGAAATCGAAGACGAAAATCATTTTATGGTTTTTATGCATCCGGAAAAGGTTTTTCCGATGGTCGAAAGTTTTCTCGTTAAAGTCCAAAATGGTTCGGCGAAAACTCGTGCAAATGCTGATGCAAATAGAATTACAGAATCTAACAAACCTTTTCAGCCTGAAATCTCCGAAGCCAAAGGTGTAACGGCTTTCATCTTTTTTCTGCTTTTGGTGCTGTGCACTTTTATTACCGAAGATTTGACTTGCATCACGGCGGGAGTTTTAGCAGCACAAGGGAGAATCAGTTTAACGCTGGCAATTTTAGCCTGTTTTTTCGGAATTTGGATTGGCGATTTGATTCTCTATTTGGTTGGTCGTTGGTTTGGGGCAAAAGCTTTGCAACGTGCTCCATTACGTTGGTTTCTCAATGAAGATGCGGTCAAACGTGGGGCGGAATGGTTCCAGAAACGGGGGGCAGTGGCAATTTTTCTCAGCCGTTTTACGCCGAGTTTTCGTTTGCCGATGTATTTTGGCGCGGGAATTTTTCGGATGAATTTTCTTAAATTCTCATTCTATTGTGCGTTGGCGGTGGGGATTTGGACTCCGATCTTAGTTTATCTTTCAAAGTGGCTTGGTGCGGAGGCAATTGAATCGGCGTTTATGCAGGGGCAAAATGTGATTTGGAAACTCATTTTAGCTTTGTTTGTCGGTTATTTTCTGGTTAAATTTTTGCTGAAACTGACAACCTGGAAAGGTCGCCGTCTGGCTTTAGGTAAATGGAAACGCTTTCGAAATTGGGAATTTTGGTCAATGAAGGTTTTTTATCCTCCCGTTTTAGCCCATATTTTGTGGCTGATGTGGAAGCATAAAAGCATGACCATTTTTACCTGTGCGAATCCGGCGATTGAAGCCAGCGGTTTTGTAGGAGAATCTAAAAAGGAAATTTACGAGGGTTTACGGAAATCTATTGAAAACGAAAAATATTTGCTGAAATTTACAACAATTTCAAAAGGTGAAGATGATAAATTAAAAATTGCTCGTAATTTTATTGAATCAAATAATCTGACTTTTCCAATCGCCTTAAAACCAAATTCGGGTGAGCGAGGCGCAAATGCTTTTATTGTCAAAAGTGAGACAG
>DAORIL010000330.1:0-7284 GCA_035438525.1 Pyrinomonadaceae bacterium | reverse complement strand
TAATGAGTGTTCATTTTCCCGCATAATTGGTGTTCAAGTTGTCCCATAATACGCAGTTTGAACTCAAAACAGCAAATCTCATTTGCTCACTAACTTAATTTTAACAAAAAAAAAGAGTTATTAAATCAATGTTTGTAAGAGTTTCGTAATACTTTATTGAAAGATATATCTGCGGTCTAAACAAGCTTTAAAACGAGGAGAAGGGGCGCATCTGTGATAATTTTCCCGGATCTTATCCGAGTTGAATTCGGCAACAGTTATTCATGTGATTCAAATCACACCACGATCAATGAAAATAGCTCCCTTTTTTGTTTCCTCAGGATGAGCTATTTCCAGAGTAGTATCACTAGTGTTTTCGCACACCTTATTTTGTCCAAACTAAATATTTGAGTTAGTTATTTTTAGGCTGATGATTTTTGGATGTTTTTTGCACCTCCCGCCTTTAGTGTTTTTGAGAAGCGTTTTTGTGAATATGGCTGCAGTATTTTGTGTTATTTTTTCTTAAATGTTTCCTCTGATTTCTGCTGACCCTTAAAATCCACCATCTGTTGCTCTATCAAACCAAAAATACCAAGTTTTTTCAAAGTTGGATTCGGCTCGATTCCGTCAATCTGTTCCAATGGCAAAGCTGCGCCTTTGAACCTGCGGCAAACCTCCGGCGAAACAACCAGAAACCAGGTTGGTGCCTCTTCTCTTTGTTTGCCGGTAGGAATCGCCCAGATTGTAAATTGGTGTGGTGATATTTGAGAGTAGAAATAGTAATAATTGCGGTGATTCAAAGCACGGTTTTCAGCGGAAAATAAGCGGTCTTTTCGCTCCCAAACAACGCCTTCAAGTTTTTGTAAGTTTTCTGGGAACCCCCCGCGTTTTTCATGATAACGGAGCAGGTCCCGCATCATCATCCCCACGGCTTCAACCGGCAATTCAGCCTGTTTTTGGCGATCAATCGACCACAATGAATAAATATAAGCAACAACGACAATCAGTAGCGCGAGCCCGGCGATGATTAATGATAATTTGATTCTGGTGGCGTGCATATCCTATACTCTATTAACAGAAACTTTTGATTTGACATGTGCATCAAGTTTCCGTTGAACCTGATTACTTAATCCATTTAACGCATCCGTCTGATCACTACTTTCCGGATTCACCTGATTTTTAATTTCTTTAGTTAAAATCTCCTTTGATTGCGGCTGGGCAGCTTTAGTTTTCTCAAGTTCAGCTTTTTGCATCTGGACAGCAAGGTCCTCCTTTTCATTCAAGTAGTCCGGTTGATTCTGCATATCTTTTATTTCAGCTTTGCCCAGCTCGAGATTGTTTTCCCAAACTTCATCGACTACTTTCCCAACACTGTTTTCGATAATTCTATTATTGGTATTTCCCTGATTCGAGCCATTATTTTCTACGGGTCTGGTGGAAGAAGTTTTTATATCCGAGTCCCCTATAGCGAAATTTTCGGTATTTTCATGAAACTTAAAGGTGTCATCAATGTCTCCCAAATAAATAACCTTCCCCGTGCCGTAAACAGGCGAGAAATACTTTTGTTTCATGACGGCTATCGGCGGATAGGACGCTTTGATCGGCGGTGCTGTGTCGTTGAGAATGATTAGTTCCTGATGGGCAGCAATTTGCCTGACTTCCCCGGCGTGCATCAGAGATCTTTTTTGTTCAGCGAAGCGAATATTATCGTTTTGCTTACCCGGGAAATCCTGGTAAGTTTTTGAAAACATGGTCGTTTCACCTAACTGCTTGGAAGCATATTCCGCCGTCACATCGTCAAGTCCGGGTAAGAAAATCTTGGTCATGACAGTTCCAAGAATGGCGTTCGCCTGTTCCTTACCGTATTGATCATACATTTGCGGCAAGTCCTGGTAACCAAGTCCTAAACCAACACCTCTGCCTCGTCCGATGCCCGAGATTCGTTTTACTTCGGCGACGTTAAGTTGATAAGCTTCATCAATTAAAACGAAGCAAGGAATTTCGGGCTCATTCACGCCGTCAAGCCGCATTTCCAAAACAGCCTGTCCTAAGAAGGTGGCGATTACTTCCTTATAAATTTCCGCCGCACCTTCAGAGACGACTAAATATATAGCCGTTCCCTTTTTTCGTAATTTACTAAAATCAATAACCCGGCAACCTTTTTCCGCTTCCTCTGCGGTCGGCATTGTCGTCACGCTTCGTGTCACCGCCAGCGTAAACGGGCGAAGCTTGGTGTAAAGACCGATCAGGACTGAACCGTGCGTTTGCGGCGGTGAGCGGCGAAAGGCAAAAAATGCTTGTTTGGCAAAAAATGACGGTGAATTTTCCAGCTGAGCCGCGAACGCATCCTCCTGACCACCCAAACCGATCAAAAAATCAGCCGCAAAAGCGGGAATCGCCCTGTCTCCATAAATAAAAGCGAGATGCAGCAAAATCGCTGTTAATGCAAGCTGCTCGGCTTCACCCCAGAACGGGTCCTGCGACGTTTTCTGTCTACTTTCGGCACCGAGCATCATTCCGGCGATCTGACAGGCGAAAGCCGGATTTTCGCGAGCCAAGGGCAGGAAATTCCATCTATCGCTCTTTTCCGGATTATTCAGATCAAGACGATAAACATCTTGTGCAAAATTTCCGGTCTGCTCGATCAATTCGCCTTTCGGGTCATAAACCAAACAAGATGAATGTTTGAGAATGGCGCGAATCATCGCCATAAAAAAGGTTTTCGATTTTCCCGAACCGGTCGGACCGAACATCGCAAAATGCCGGAGCCACTGTTCGCGCGGTAAATATAGATCACGTCCGCCAAAAACTTTGGCAATCGGCAAAACATTTTTCGGGAGCGGCAAGCCCTTGATCCGATTGATCAGTTTTTTGGCAATCAGATCTTTGATATTTGCCCAACGAGCCGAGCCGTGTGATGTGCTCATCGCAAAGAGCTTGTATGACCAGCACAACATACAAATATCAAAAAAGCCGGCTGACAGAGAAAGAACTGCCAATGACCAAAAAACCAGCCACATAATCCCCGAAACATTTAATAAATAACCGGCGAACAAACTAAGAGACACGCCGGAAACGCCGAAAAAAATAAAAAAAACGGCTTGACCGACATCACCTGCCCACGCGACAAAAGCTTGATAGGCAGGTAAATATTGTTCGTTTGCCTTGCGAGGAATCCCGTGCGAGGCATCGAATTTTTCTATCCATTCTCTGCTAAACATAAATTTCGGTTAAATCACTGCCAGCTTTCTACTGACACCTTTGACAAAGATAAGAAATTATTGAGTGCGGTTTGTTTTCGACCACCAGACGACTTACTCTGCTATTCCGCTTTTTGATATTTTTTCCGCAATTATCACAATCTTTATCCTTTTTTCGATTGAGAAAAAGGTAAATCCCCATTGCGTTATTCGAAGGTTACCATTTGATTTAAGAGTAGTATTTGCAGTTTGCGTCATACCTTTTCATTCCTTTTCGTTATTTTTTCATTTGATCAAGAAAACGTTTTTCCTCTTCGATCATTTGATTTGTGTTTTCCGGTTTCGGCAAAAGTTCCCCCCGCCACTGCTCAAGGGTCCACCCGACAGAGACGATCTTTTCAAACGAAGCGAAGGGCGGAGGGCTATTTTGAGTCTCCGCCGTCTTTGACTGAAAATAAGTAATGGTGCGACCATCTAAACGGTTCAAAGGAAAACGGATAAGTAGTGCCGGGCTCTTTGTGTTTGACAGGGGAAATGACAATATTTCAAATCTTAAAGGGTGAGCCTGATAGCGGACGATGATTTTGGCGAAAGGCGACCGCAGTTCTCCATTTTTCATTTCCAGCCCCGGCGGCATTAATTTTTTATTCTCAATTTCGTCCCAGATATTTTCCAAACTCAAAGGCACAGTGGACTGCTCTGCTCCGGTGGTAAAAACTGCCAAAGAGATCGCCATTCCAAGGGCACCTGCCTCACGCAAACGAATAGAAGTATCATAAATTTCACCTCTAAAGATTTCCGGGGCAGCAATTCTGTCGGGCTTATTAGATGACTGTTCATTCGCCGCAGAATTAGGGCGTTCGATAAATTTCACCTGACCCGGAGCTCTGGAGGCGGACAGAAAACGAAGTCCTCCAAAAACAAACAGGAGCATTAGAATCAGGGTGGCGACATTAAAAACCGGAGAGTTAGTGACAGTTTTTAGGTTAAATCCGTAACGTGACCGTTTCGGGTCGGATATGATTTTTCCTGCTTCATTTTTGTTTTTTTCGGATGAAATTTTAGGCATAATGTTCCCTTTCGGTAATAGAATTTGTTGTCAGGTTTCCGACGAAATACTCTTTGTCGATTTCGCTTAAGGTAAAATCCACCAGCGGATGAAAGGAGGTTGCCGTCAGGAGCAAATAATCAAGCTGAATTTTGAGAAATTCCTGAGCCTCGGCGCTTTTGACGAAATAACAAAAGTAACGAAGGAGCGAATTTTCAGTTAAATCTTCCACGCCATCCCGGACAAAGGCCCCGACGACATCAATCGATTCTCTTAATGAAGGATAGTCTTCAAGCCCGGCAACTCCCCGCACACCGTCAAGTAGCTTGATCGCCAGGGCGAGCTGCTTTGACGAAGCCTGCGGACATCGCGCTTTTAAGATTTCCAATTCCTTCAGAAAAGACGGAGTGGTAAAACTTGAAAAGATGTGGCGGGAAATAAACGGCGCACTCAATTTGTGCCGCAGATCGTTGGATGTTGTCACCACAATCGGTCGTGATTGCCAATCGGTGACCCCGATAAAACCTTCCGTCAGGCGCGGAATATAGATCAGCCCGCGCTCGAGCGGCATCAGCATCGAATCCTCCAAGCTTGCCCCGAACTTATCACTTTCATCGAGAATTAAGATCGGCGGGGCGCTTGTCTGGGGGGACAAAGCGGCTTGACTCGCCAGATCATACGCGAGCCCCATTTCGCCTAAGATCAGGAATTCCCGTTTCCACTTCTCGCGTCTCGCGCGAATCATTATTTGATCACGCGCCGGTTCCGGTTGTTCTTTAGCTAACTGCAAATTTTCATTGATCCAGGCGGCTTGTTCTTCCCGGTCCCAGTCGTAAAGAATCTCTTCCTGTTTCAAACCGTCACGCCCGGAGACAATACACGTCGTCAGATTGCAGCAGGCGGCAAGCGCTTCGGGAAAAGCAGTTTTACCGCTTCCCCGGGTCCCGGAAATGAGCCAGCCCCGCCCAGATTTCAAGCTCTGGCAGAAATCAGAAAAATTTCGTTCTTCCGGAACATAACCTGTCCGGCAAATCAACTCATAAAGCTCGTTTTCACGCTGCTGTAAAACCAGTTCACGCGGATTGATCTGGGGACATTTTTCATTGTGCGGAATCATAAAAGTAATTTCCTATTTTTCTGCTGTTTCCAAATATTTTTCCGCCAATAGGCGAAATTCCGGGGTCATTCCGGGAAGGGCAACACGGATTTTTTCTTTATTACCAAAACTTAAAATGTCTGCCAGCTCATCATCGGAGAGTCCGGTAGCTGATTTAGAGTTTTGTGCGGGTGAATTGGTTTTGGAAACTTCGCCCGGCAAATCAGTGACCAGAACAAATCCGCCCGTGGCGGCAGATACTTCAACAAATTCATTTGTCTTTTGGTTATTGCCAAACACGCCGGACAATTCATCCGATAAGACACCTGAGGCTTTATTGGTTGAATCCGAAATGATAACCGTTCCCCCTGAACGACGATTTCCGAGCGCCCCGACGGCAACCGTTCCAATATCGCTTAAAGCCCCTAAAAGACGTGACCAGGAGCTTTTGATCTGCCTTTTGCGTCCTTCTAAACCTGAGGCACCATCATTTCCCATCACTTCGCCGGTAAATTTGACCAGTCCACCGGTGTTTGGATCGATCAAACCAACGACCGAAATAAAAGCTCGTTTATATTCGCTGCCCCTCAGTGTTCCGACTAAAATGGTGCCAGCCGGGTAGGAATAGTTTTTACCGGTAATTTGACGGGTCAGTTCCATCCTGACCATGCTACCCGAGTTGCGGAGTGTATAAACTGCTCCGAGCAGGCGAACCGGCAGGAGCGTCCCAAACGGAATCGAATATTTTGGCTGAAGGCTTAAATTTACTTTTTCCACTGGTGAAATTGGCTGAATGTTCGGGACGGCAACCTGTTTTATTTGGGTAATTTTCTTATCTTCTATGCCGAAGAAAAGGGAGCGTCCCCGGGGAGCATTGTTACTTTCCTGTTGAGGCTCAATAACCTCAACTTTATTTCTTCCGGCTGGAACCGAGGCTTGAAGGCGATTTGGAAGGCTTGAAACAGTGATCTTCTGATCTTCTATTTTCGTCCGGGAAGCTTCGGAATCTGCTTTATCTCCGATGGTCTCCGAAAGCGGATCCCGAACGATCACCGGTTCATTTAAATCTGTGGCTTCCCCTCGTGGCACATCAACTGAAGAGTTAGCGGCATTTGTACTGGTCGAATTGGAAGCTTCGTCCGTTTTGGCATTTGAGTTCTTTTCAGCGACTAAATTTAATGCCATTTTCAATTTGTCTTCTTCGCTGACGGGTGCCGTATTTTCCGATTTGGTTTTGGCGGTCCGATCAACAGCTTGCGGCTTTGCGGCGGCGAAGGCACCAATGCCGAAAAACCAGGACATCATTAAGATGAGCAACAAAAAGGCCGCTACCACCAGAACGAAGGCAAAAAATATTTTCTTTTTTGGGGTTTTCCCCTCTGTGACGAACTCTTCCGGGGTCTCATCTTCCGATTCAACCGTTAAATTATCGTCTGCTGCTTGATCATTATTGGCGGCTTCACGGAATAGTTTTTCCCGCGATTCGCTTTCCTCGACCATCGGCAAACCGGCAGGAACTTCGCGGTTCCCGGCTACTTGAACTGTCATCTCTTTTTACTCCTTTTTAATCTTTAGTAGGGTTAACACCCGGAATTAGAGTCGCGGCAGGCGCATCGGCGGCTTCACGGTGCGAAACCAGAATCCTCAATCTTTGGCTGGTGCCTATCACCGGAGCCTGATATACAAGGGCGTAATACGAGGTCGAACCCGGCAGGATCAATCCTTCAAAACTGGTCGTTTCGACATATATTCTTTCCAGTCTCTCGGTTTGGAGCGGATTTCTGTTTCCGTCAACTGTGACAATCTGCAACTCGGGTGTTCCGGGCACCAGTCTGAGTTTGGTAGTGGAATTATTACGGACAGCGACTATTACTAATCTTTGGGCAGCATCGATTTCTATTGCCGGCGAAACAGCCAGACTCAAACCGTGACTATCCTTTGACCATTCTCCCAAACTTCGG
>DAORIL010000329.1:0-7300 GCA_035438525.1 Pyrinomonadaceae bacterium | reverse complement strand
AGAAACAATAATTATTTTCTTAAAATTAACCTTTTTCATTTTTAATCCTCTCTAATATTTGTCTTAAAACAATACATTTTTATTAACTTCAGATTACTAAATGCAAAAGTTGTGCCTCTTTGAAAATATTGTGAATTTTATCTCCTCAATTCCGCCTCTGCCGCAATAAAACCAAAGCTCGCCCATTGATTTCCGCCTGTAATTTGGCGAAAGAGTTTCATTGCTTCATCGGTTTTTCCGTTATACAAATACCAATTTCCAACTCCATAGCCGAGTGAAACATTGCCGAGTGTGTCGGAATCGAGTTTTAGTAGATCTTCAGGTTTGAGTTTTCCTTGATAGAGTTTGATGAGTTTGTAGTAATCGTAGTTTTCGATTATATCGAGATTGTATCCAACTGATGTAATTGCTATTTTGGCTTCTTTTTCTTTATCCATACGCCGCAAAGTCATATAAAGCCAATGAACTGTCGCCACATGCATATCGTCATTTTTGGAAACTTTCAAACATTCCCAATATGCTTTCACTGCTTTTTTGAAATTCCCTTTCAGGTAGTAAGCCAAGCCGAGATGATAAAAAATGTTTGATTGGAGAGTCGAAGTTGGAATGTTTCGCACATTCGGCAATCCGTCGGGTTCGATTTCGTCAGGTTTCCCTTTGATAAGTTTTGCCGCTGTTTCAAAATCTTTTATTGCCTCATCAAAACAGCGAATCGTGATAAAACGATGTCCGCGATGACGATAAAACCGTGCATCTTTCGGAAATTTGTTAGTGCCTTCGGTAAAAATATTTATTGATTGTTTATAATCTCCCAAATAAGCCACGCGCCGACCAAACCAAATTATTGCATCAGCATTCGGATTCTTTTCGTAATCGGTCTTGGCTTCGGCTAATTTTGTTTCATAAACTTTTCGTGCATTTTCAGATAAAATCGGTTCGACAATTTTTGGATGATCCGGACAAATTTGAGCAAAAGTCATTGAACTAAAAAGGAGCAAAATAAAAATCGGCAATATTTTCATACGCCGATTTTACTCATCTCTTTTGATAAAGACAAAATTTATGATTGTTTAATTATCGTGTAGCCAATCACTGATAAACCAATGGTGGTCAGACTTCCAAATAACAGAACACCGATTGGCATCCCGACTAGCGAAGCTAACGCAACAGTTAGAGGAAAAGCAATTCCAACTAAAAGCGGTGCAATTCTTGACAAACCTTTCCAAACTCCTGCTCTGAATGTCATAATTCCAACTACGATCATAAACAAATGACTGAAAGGATACGCTAAATCCGTAATTAAAAAGATCAATCCGCCGTTTTCGTAATTAAACCCGAGCGTATCAAGGACGGAAAATATCGTTGCCAATGATAATCCGATAGCTTGAATGATAAAAACAATTTTACTGCCCGTCCCATTTCCGGTAACTCTCAGCTTTCTCATTCCGATTGCTCCGGCTAGCCAACCACCCATATAAAGCACGCCTAAAAAAGCAATTATTCTGCCTGATGTCGTTAATTGAGTTTCTCCTCCGGGATTGAGGATAAACTGGATTAAAAGCATCGGCGCACCGATCAAGCAAAGCAATCCGAGCAAACGGTTAGTTGAAAAACTCACTTGGTTAGCCGATATTTCCATTTGATTAACTGACATGTTTTTTCTCCTAATTTCCGGCTATTTAATCTTTTTAGCATTGGTTGTGCGGCCCATTTGCTGGAATTTTAACCCCGTCACTTCCCCGCTTTCGTTTTTGACAAAAGTGATTTGAGCATCAACAACTTTCAAGAAAAAATCTGTTTCGGATTCAGCAAAAAGTTCAACTGCTTTGGGCTGACCGGGAGGTAAAAATGTTAATTTGTCACCTTCTTTGGCAATGAAAAAAGCAAGTCCCGGCGCGACTTCATATTGTCCGACATAGGAATCAAGGATTTTCGCATCAACGGCGATTTCCTTTCTTTCTTTAGGCAAATCGTATTTTTCACCGTATAAAATTGAGGATAAATCAACTGCCACGGTTTGAGCCAAAACGCGATCATTATTGAGCAAAACGATAACAGTCGCTTTTTCTTGCGGGAACTTCATAATGTGTGAAGAAAATCCGTCAATTCCGCCGCTGTGCGAAAGAACTTTATGATTTTTCCAGTTACCGATTCCCCACCCATAACCATAATTTTTCTTTTCGGGAGTGAAAACAACATTGATGGTGTCCTGTTTTAATAATGTTTCCGAATCAAACGCCTGCTGCCATTTGAATAAATCTTCAACAGTCGAATAAATTGCTCCAGCGGCAAAAGGGGCTTTCATATTGATTTGGTCGGCACGAACATTTTGCTCACCTTTTTTGAAATATCCGACAGCCTGGTTCGGCAAATTCTGTTCGCCGTGGTCATAGCCCGAATCATTCATTTTTAAGGGAGAGAAAATATTTTCCTGTAAAAAAGTTTCGTAACTTTTGCCCGAAACTTTTTCGATAATCAATCCGAGCAGTAAATAATTGGTGTTGCTGTAATCAAAATCTTCGCCTGATTTGAATTTTAAGGGCAAATCACGAATCAACGCAGAAACTTGAATCGGAGATAAATCTTCGCTCTTTTTGGTTTTCCAATCAGGCAAAGCCGTATAATTCGCAATCCCCGAAGTATGCGTCAAAAGCTGATGAATCGTAATTTCTTTCCATGCATCGGGACAGTTTTCGAGATATTTGCAAGCCGTATCTTTGACATTCAATTTTCCGCGTTCCTGCAAAAGCATCACGGCGGCGGCAGTGATTTGCTTGGTCAACGAACCGATGCGAAATCTGGTTGTGTCGGTGTTTGAAATATTTGATTCGGCATTTGCCAAACCATACCCTTTAGCAGTTAAAATCTTTCCGTCACGCGCGACCAAAACCGCTCCGCCAACACCTTTTACTTTGACAAAAGCATTCATATATTCGTCAACTTTTGCCGAAATATCCGAGGTTTCAGTTTGGGCAGAAACGATTGAAAATAAAGCGATAACTATAATTAATCCGATACCGAACTTGTTAAGAAACATTTTTGAATCTCCGTTTGTTTAATTATTTTCCACATAATTTACGCGGATTTTGCAACAGAAACGTATCAAATATAAATAAAAAAATTGGCAATGTTTTCACACGCCGACTTTTGGAAACAGAGGAAGAAACGCGCCCGTTAGGAAGCGTGTCTCAACTTCAATATCTAATTTGTTGACCTTGAACACGCTCCTTCACAGTCGCGTTTCTGCCTGTCTCAATTTATCCACCCGCGAAAGACACTAAAAACGGCAAACTCTTTAGTTCTCATTTTTCGTGTCTTTCGCGGGTTTCGCGGGCAATCAATATCTTTGATAACCAATAACTTGGATTACTTACGAACCTTTTCTTACCTTTTCCATCCATTCAACTGTTTTGATTCCGACTTCCGGGTTATATTTTTCGTTGATGGCTTGTCCGAGTCTGCCTGACGCAGTTATTTCGGTAACTTCCTGATAGGAATTGGCTTTGAGGAAAATATGTTCGGTTTTCGGCAACAATAAAAATTCGCCGTTGCCGGGATGAGTTTCGTTGACGACTTTAGCAATATTTTCCGCATCGGTTGAATTGATTGCCTGCACATCAAATTCGCCGTAAACCGATAAAACTTTGCCCGTTACTTTGCTCCACGCTTCGGCTAAATGTTTTTGATTCATCGTATGCCAAAAATTATAGTGCCGTCCGAAAAAGTAATTACCGGAATTGTTTAGCGGAGCATTCGGAGATTCAAGAATTGCTTTGAATTCGGGGTTTTTCTTTAATTCATCAGGACTTTTTCCATTCTCGAGCCATTCGTAAAGAATTGGAATCAAATCTCTAGCGAGTCTTTCCGAATCTACGCGTGGAACTCCGTTATAAGTCGTTTGGATTCGATAAATATCAATAAAATATTCAAACCACGAACGCAAAACCACTCCGTAAACGATAATTCCTTTTGGCTGAAAAGTTTCGGCTAAAAGCGGAGCCGTCACACTTCCGAGCGAATGTCCGAACAGAAAAACATTGGAAGTATCAACAAAATCTTCTTTCAGCAATTTTTTATAAGCGGCAATGTTTCCCGCTAATTCTTCGTCATAATCGGTATCACGGCAATCTTTTTTGGTGCGGCTGTCGCCCACATTCGGACGCTCCACGCGAAAGACAACATAACCCGCTTTGACCCAATCGTCCAGAGCCCGTTTCAAAGCATTTGTGGTATTCGGCTGAAACTCCTGCGAACTGCACGGATAACCTTGTAAATAAAAGATGGTTGGTAATTTACCGCTTTTACCTTTAGGAATATGGGTAATTGTGCGGAGCGTTCCGAGTTCAAAATCCACCGCATCATAGCGAATATCGGCATATTCGGAAGTTTCTTTCGGTTTCGGTTTAGCAACTCCTTTTTTTGTAGATTTTTCACCGTTTGAAATGAGGTTGATTTCGAGCGCGTCACCTTCGTAAATAGTCTGAGCAAAAGCAATTAACTCCTCCGGTCTGCCAAAAGTCTTTTGATTGACCGAAGTTATAATGTCGCCAACCTTGACGCCGAGCTGTTCAACTGTTGAATTTGGAACAACAACCGTCACAACCAGACCTTCTCCAACTTTCAAATTATTAGCTTTCGCCGTTGCTTCATCGAGAACCTTGGTTGCCACGCCAATCATCCCTTTACGCGCCAACGTTTGCGCCTCTACACTTAAAAAAAGACACACTACTACCAATGCAAAAAATGCCAATTTAGATTTCATAATATTCTCCAGAATTTTTGCCAGGGGAAGCGTAGTTGTTCAATAATACGGAGGAATTTGGCTAAGGTTTCAGATTAAGTTTAGTTTTTCAACGCAAAGGCGCAGAGTGACAAAGACGCAAAGGTTAAGACAGTTTTTAAAGTTTTCCTTTGTCTTTTACTTTTGATTTTTTCCTTTGCGCCTTTGCGTCTTTGCGCCTTTGCGTTAAAAATTCTTCAAAAATTCCGTTTGAGATTTTCTCGCCTTTTTCGCTTCTTTCAAAAAACCGACCAACATAAAATCGTGAAAGGTATTTTCGTATTCTTCATATTGAATTTGAATTCCGGCATCCAGACATTTCAGATAAAATTTGCGATTATCCCACAAAAGCATATCGTTCGTGCCGATTTGGATGAGTGTCGGCGGCAGAATCGAAACATCGCCGTAAATCGGTGAAATCAGCGGATTCTGAGGATTTTCGTTGCCGGAATACCATTTCCCGCAAATTTTCAAATTTTTGTAGAGAAGCATCGGATCAGAATCAACATTTAATTGGATTGCGGAATTGTCACCCGTCACATCAAACCAACCCGACATCAGAATTATTTTTCTTGGCAGCTTTTCGCCTAATTCTTTCAATTTATAACAGGTTGCAACAGTCAATCCTCCGCCCGCCGAATCACCAAGCAGGAAATAATTTTCTAATTTTAGGTTTTGTAAAATCGTGATCACATCATTCAACCCGTGAGGGAAAGGATTTTGCGGCGCGAGTTTGTAATCGATCAAAATTCCCGCCATTCCCATTTTCAGACACATATCGGCGAAATATTCCCAATGCACTTTGTAAGGTCCCGAAATATAACTTCCGCCGTGAAGAAATACCAAAACACCGTTGGATTGATTAGATTTATTGAGCCAAAAGGCTTTTGCACCGTCAATTTCTATCTTTTCAAAAACGCCTTGTTTCGCAATTTTAGGAGGTGGTTCGGGAATATTTCCTGATTGTTTTTCTTCAAACGAAAGTTCACACTTTTTACTTTCACGTTTTTCGCAGTTGAGATAAATTTTGACGATGGAATTAAAAAGACTCATAGAAGTTTAATGAATTTACTTAAAAATGAATTGAAAGACAACCATACATTGTTCTCTCCAAAACTATTTTTGGTTTCAAACCAATAGCAAAAGACGAATTACTTAAACGTCTTAAATTGGTATGAACCTAAATCAGAAATTTATCAGTCAATTATGCGTTTGCCTGGGAATTTGTTTCTTTATTGGTATTTCCAATTCATTTGCCCAGATTTCCTACACAATCATTTCTAATCGCAAAGTCGGTGCAATAACTGCCAAAACCACTGAAGCAGAGCTTAAAAAAATCTACGGCGAAAAAAATGTTCAAAGTGCTGATGTCGGGTTAGGCGAAGGCGAAACTGCGCCCGGAACGGTGATTTATCCAAATGACGAGAAAAGAAAAATCGAGATCGTCTGGAAAGATCAGGAATCTAAAAGGTTTCCTGATTTTGTTCAATTAACCGGCGATAAGAGTCTTTGGAAAACCAAAGAAGGAATTAGTTTAGGAACGAGTCTGAAACGGTTGGAAAAGATCAATGGTAAATCATTTACCTTACTCGGATTTGATTGGGATTACGGCGGAACGGTTTATTCCTGGAAAAAAGGAAAACTCGCCAAGCCGTTTGGAAACGAAGATCACAAGGTAGTTATTCGGCTAGGTTATCAAAATGCTGAAAAACTTGGAAAATATATAGATAAAGTAATTGGTGATATAGAATTCTCTTCTAAAAATAAAGCAATGCAAAGAATAAATCCGACTATTTATCAGATGATTGTGGATTTTCCTTGATTATTCTTCAAATTTTACCAGCGTTTGCCGTTCCCGATTGACTTTTAACTGCAAAACATCCGGACGCGTATAATGTCCAACCATGTCCATATTTTGCCGTTCTTCGCGCACTCTCGCGTGGTCAATTTTGACCACTACCAATCTTTCTTCGTTGCAAAAAGGCTCAATTATCCATTCGCCGTCGGGACCTGCCAGACAAGTTCCGCCGTTAGCTAAAACATCCGGCGCATTTTCCAAGATTTTATCGAGATGAATCGTGTCTTTTGGAAAATCTTCTTTTCGCATCAGACAACAAACTGATGTAACAAATGAACGTGATTCTTTGGCAATGAACTTTGTGACATCAACATTATGCAGACCGCCTGGGAAAACACAGACGTGAAAATCTTCGCCCTGTCCGTAGAGGGCAGCGCGCGCCAAAGGATTCCAATTTTCCCAACAATTCAAACCGCCAACTGTGAACGCATTTATCGAGTGAACCCGTAGACCATTGCCGTCGCCATTTCCCCAAACCAGTCGTTCTTCGTAAGTTGGAACAAGTTTTCGATGCACCGATTTTATCTCGCCGTTTTGGTCAATAAAAACCAGTGAAGCATATAAACTTTCGCCACGATTATCAGGCTTTTCAATCATTCCAAGATAAATTGCAATTTTTTTATCTTGCGCCAATTCACAAACGGTTTGTAAATCACCGCGTT
>DAORIL010000328.1:0-7327 GCA_035438525.1 Pyrinomonadaceae bacterium | reverse complement strand
CGCCGTACCCGATCGCGACGGAGGCGTTCGCGCGGATCTTCGGCGGCACGCCCGAGCGGCGCGCGCTCCACGGCAAGCTCCTCGACTTCCGACAAATATTAATTTGCATTTTTGCGTTTAATTTGTTGCCGTTGGCATTAATGGCACAAAATCAAGAACCGCAATACGACATTGTTATTCGCAATGGGCGGGTTTTGGATGGTGGGGGGAACCCTTGGATTCTAGCCGATGTAGGAATAACCGACGGAAAATTTGTCCGCATCGGCAGAATCGAGGGAAAAGGAAAACAGGAAATTGACGCTCGTGGAAAATACGTTTCACCGGGTTGGATTGATGTGATGGATCAATCCGGCTATGTTTTACAGCAGAATGGTTTGGCAGAAAACAAACTGATGATGGGTGTCACAACTGCCATCGGAGGCGAAGGCGGAACACCAGTTCCGGCAGATAAAATCGGTGAATATTTTGCCGACCTTGAGAAAAAAGGAATTTCGATTAACTTTGGCAGCTATTACAGCGAAACACAGGCTCGGGCAGCAATTCTAGGACAAAATGAAGGAGGTCAAAAAGCTGAACAACTCGAAAAAATGAAAGCCCTGATGGAAACAGCGATGAAAAATGGGGCGATGGGAATGACAACCGCTTTGATTTATCCGCCCTCAAGTTATGCCAAAACCGACGAATTAATTGAAATGGCAAAAGTGGCTGGCAAATACGGGGGAATTTACGCCAGCCACATTCGCGGGGAAGGAAAAGAACTTGTTCAGTCAGTGGAAGAAGCCATTGAAATTGGCGAAAAGGGCGGATTACCTGTCGAAGTTTTTCATCTCAAAGCCGCATACCAACCGGGTTGGGGAACTTTGATGAAAGCGGCAGGTGAAAAAATTGAAGCAGCCCGAATGCGTGGAGTTGATGTTGCAGCGGATCTTTACCTCTACACCGCCGGTGGAACAGGTCTTGAGGCAACCATTCCATCTTGGGCTTTTGATGGTGGTAAAGAAAAATTATTGGAACGACTCAAAGACCCGAAAATCCGCGCGAGACTTAAAGAAGAACAAAAAACGAGTTCGCCGGGATGGTGGAATATCATCGAAGCGGCGGGTGGTTGGGACGGTATTATTTTGGCAAATGCCCAAAATAAAGATAATGCGAAATATCAAGGAAAAAGTATCACGGCAATAGCTAAAGAGTTAAATAAAGAACCCGCAGATGTGGCGTTCGATTTGGTCGCACAAGGAACAGGAAGAGTTACCGCCATTTATTTTATGATGAGTGAAACAGACATCGAAACTGCCCTTAAATTTCCCTGGACGAGTATTGGAAGCGACGCAGGTGCAGCTCTCAAACCAAGTGAAGGGGACGCAATCGGGTTATCACACCCGCGAGCTTACGGAAATTTTCCGCGATTGATTGCCAAATATGTCCGTGAACGAAAAGTTTTAACGCTTCCCGAGGCTATTCGCAAAATGACTTCGTGGGCGGCAACAAGAATGAGAATTCAAGGTCGTGGGGTTATTAAAGCAGGTGCTTGGGCAGACGTTGTGATTTTCGATTACGACAAAATTCAGGACAATGCGACATATGAAAAACCGCTACTTAGTCCGTCAGGAATTGATTATGTTCTTGTCAATGGGCAGGTGGTCATCGAAAACGGAAAACATACAGGAGCACGTCCGGGCAAGGTAATTTACGGACAAGGTTTTCAAAAGTAAAAAGTAAATCGAAAATGACTCCGACTATCGAAAAAGAAATAATAATCCATCCAATAAATTCGATTGCTGAAATGCACGAGGTGGAAGAATTACAGCGAATCGTTTGGCAAGTTCCAGATATTGAAGTTGTGCCGAATTCGCAGTTGATCGCAGCAGTTAAGGCGGGCGGTGTTTTGCTCGGAGCTTTTGAACGCAAAAAAATGGTCGGGTTTGCTTACGGCTTTGTGAGTTACGAAAAAGGACAAATGGCTCATCATTCACATATGCTCGCCGTTCTGCCCGAATATCGCAATTACAAGCTCGGCGAAAAACTTAAACGTGCCCAAAAAGATTTCGTTTTACGGCAAGGCATCACGATAATGTCGTGGACTTTTGACCCACTGCAAAGTCTCAACGCTTATTTCAATTTTCATAAACTCGGCGTAGTTTCCGATACTTATTTTGTTGATTTTTATGGCGACGATGCTCCTAGTTTTCTGCACCAAAACAGCACCGACAGACTTTGGGTTTTCTGGCATTTGGATCAGGAAAAACCTAAACCTGAAGTTAATTTAGAAAGCGTCAAACGATTGGTTCAAATGGAAAAAGGTGAGATTCCAAACACTTTTGATTTTACCGACGAAGAATTTTTGGCAATCGAAATCCCGACAAATATCAATAAATTGCAGGATGAAAATTTAGAACTAGCAGTTGAATGGCGAAAGGCGACTCGGAAGGCTTTTGTTGAATCATTTAGAAAAGGTTACACCGCAACAGAATTTTATCGAATGAATCGGGACGGTCAGGACTACGGAGTTTATTTATTGAAACGGAAATAGTTATGAAGGAAAATAAAAATTTGTTATCAAGGCGTAAATTACTGAAAAACACAGTTTTAGCCGGAGCGACTGTTATCGCTTCCCCAATGATCAATCTGAAACGCTTTCAGCTTTTTGCTGATTCGCCAACTGAGTATTCTGCAAAGGCAATTGATTTGGTGAGGCAGTCCACCGTGATGGATATGCTTTGCGTAATGACGCTTGATTTTAATAAACAGAACAAATGGAACGCCAACCCTGAACTTTTTACCGAAGCGGATTTTCAATATTACAAAGATTCGGGAATCAATATTATTCATCCCGCTGTTGGGCTTGGTGGTCCGGATGCTTATAACCAAACCCTGACTTTCTTCGCCGCCTGGAATGGATTTATTGCAGACAGAGGGGACTTTTTTATGCGGGTTGATAGTGCCGCTGACCTCGACAAAGTTAAAAAATCGGGGAAATTAGGAGTCATTCTCGGTTTGCAGAATTCCGACCAATTTCGTCGCCCAGATGACGTTGATTTCTTTCACGGAATCGGGCAGCGTGTTTCGCAACTGACTTACAATTCACGAAATTTAATTGGTAACGGCTCAACCGAACGCCGTGACGAAGGAATTTCCGATTTCGGGGTGGCAATCATTGAACGGATGAACAAGGTTGGAATGGCAGTTGACGTTTCGCATTGCGGTGATAGGACAACCCTTGATGCTTTTGGCATTTCTAAAAAGCCGGTTCTGATCACTCATTCAAATTGCCGAGCTCTGGTAGATCATCCTCGTGTCAAAACAGATGAAGCAATCAAAAAAGTGGGTGAAAAAGGAAGCGTAATGGGAATTACAGGAGTGCGAATGTTCGTCAAAGCTGAGGAACCGACCACTATTGAACACGCTCTTGACCATTTTGACCACGTTCGCAAATTGATCGGACCAGAACATTTGGGAGTCGGCAGCGATATTGACCTTTGGGGGTATGACAAGATGCCACCTGAGCTAAATAAACAACTTCGGGCAGGCTACAAAGGAAGTTACGCTTTCCGCGAAAAGATTGATATTGAAGGACTTAATCACCCAAAACGGATGTTTGACCTGACCGAAGGACTGATTCGTCGTAAATACACCGACAAAGATATTCAGGGAATTCTCGGCGGTAATTTTATGAGAGTATTGAAGGAAATTTGGCAAACAAGTAAATAACTTTTTTGAGGAATCATGAAAACTGAACTAATGAAATATCGAATCATTTCCGTAATTCTGTTGCTTTTTATCTGCACAGGATTGGCGTTTGGACAAAATGTTAATTTGCAGGGGATTGATGATTACGTCAATAAAGCCATTAAAGATTGGGAAGTTCCGGGGGTAGCGATTGCCGTCGTTAAAGATGACAAAATCATTTTTGCTAAAGGTTATGGCGTGCGTGAACTTGGCAAATCTGATCCGGTTACGCCCAACACGATGTTTGCGATTGGTTCATCTTCAAAAGCTTTTACATCTGCCGGTTTGGCGATGCTGGTTGATGAAGGAAAAATCAAATGGAATGATCCGGTTTCCAAATATTTGCCGAATTTTCAGCTTTTTGATCCTTATGTGACCCGCGAAATGATGGTTCAGGATTTGTTGTCGCATCGCATCGGCTTGGAACGCGGCGACCGACTTTGGTATGCGACTGATTACAGCCGAGATGAAGTTATGCGCCGGATTCGCTTTTTGAAACCTTCTTCGAGTGTTCGTTCCAAATTCGGCTACCAAAACATTATGTATCTCGCTGGAGGTCAAATTATCCCGTCCGTGACAGGAAAAACCTGGGATGATTTTTTGAAAGAGCGAATTTTCGCGCCGCTCGGAATGAATTCGACAAATACAAGCATTTCGGGCTTAAAAGGGATGAAAGATGTTGCCACACCGCACGCTAAGATCAACGATAAAGTCAAACCGATTGCATATCGCCTGATCGATAATATTGGTCCTGCGGGTTCGATAAATTCAAATGTTACCGATATGGCTCAGTGGGTGAGAATGCAGCTCAATAATGGAAAATTCGGCGATAAACAAATCGTTAGTGCTGCCAATATTAAAGAAATGCAGAATCCGCACACGATCATTCCGCTTGAAGGTCTATACACTTCGCTTTATTCGGAAGCACATTTTTTGAGTTACGGAATGGGTTGGTTTTTGAGCGATTATCGTGGACGCAAAATGGTCGAACATGGTGGTGCGATTGACGGAATGCGGGCTGCGGTGATGATGATTCCCGAAGAAAAAATGGGCGTGATCGTTTTGGGAAATATGAACGGCTCGATTTTACCGCAACTTTTGGGAAACCGAATTTTTGATGCTTATATTTTTCCAGGAAAAGAAAAAGATTGGAGCGGCGATTTGCTGAAAGTTATCAAAGCCGCCGAAGCACAAGGTAAAGCTGCTCAAGACAAAATAATTGCTGACCGTGCAAAAGATACCAAGCCATCGTTATCGCTCGAAAGTTACACCGGGAATTACACGGACGAAATGTATGGCGATGTGAAAGTTACGTTTGAAAACGGCAAACTGAAAGCAAAATTCGGCACATATTTTAACGGAACTTTAGAACATTGGCATTACGATACTTTTAAGGTTACTTGGGAAGACGAGATGCAGGGACAAGGCTTTATCGGTTTCAAACTCAACTCGCAAGGAAAAGTTGACGCGATGAATGTCGAAGGACTTTCGGAATTCAAGCGAACCAAATAAAAAGAGGATTATGCCTAAAAAGATTTTCAATCAAATAACAGCTTTGTTTGGACTCGTTTTGCTCTTTGTCTCTTTAAGTTTTGGGCAAAGTTTGCCGACTGATAAGGAAATTGTTGAAAAGGTTGAGGCGTATATGAAAGCAACTGAAAAGGTTGACGGTTTCAACGGCTCGATCCTGATCGCTCGAAATGGTCAGCCGATAGTCAGTAAAGGCTACGGAATGGCGAATATTGAGTTAAACGTTCCGAATAAAGCGGAAACCGTTTTTCGTCTCGGCTCAGTTACCAAACAATTTACGGGAATGGCGATTACGATGCTGCAAGAGCGCGGAAAATTAAGCGCCAATGATCCGCTTTGTAAATACATCGAGAATTGTCCTTCCGCTTGGCAGCCGATTACCATTAAGCATCTTTTGACTCATACTTCAGGCATTTTCAATTACACGGCTTTTCCCGATTTTGCCAAAACCACAGTTCTGCCGACCTCCTCTCCGCAAATGATTGCTTTGCTTAGAGATAAACCGCTTGATTTTCCGGTCGGAGAAAAATTTTCATACAGCAATTCAGGTTATTTTCTGCTCGGCACGATCATCGAAAAAGTTTCGGGCAAATCATACGCAGACTTTTTGCAGGAAAATATTTTTAAGCCGCTCAATATGAAAAACACGGGTTATGACGACCCTCTTCGGATCATTAATAACCGGGCGTCAGGTTACACACGGCAAGGCGGAAAATATTTGAATGCGGCGTATATGGATATGTCGGTTCCGTTTGCGGCAGGGGCGATGTATTCAACGACAGGCGATTTATTACTCTGGGATCAGGCACTTTACACGGAAAAACTCGTATCTCGTAATTCGCTCGACGAAATTTTTACTCCCAACAAAAACGGCTACGGCTACGGTTGGGGCATCGGCAACAGATTCGGCAAACAGACGATTTCCCACGGAGGAGCTATTTTCGGTTTTTCGACAGAAATCAGCCGTTTCCCAACTGAAAAATTGACATTTATCGTTTTGAGCAACGTCCAAGGTGCGCCTTCGGGAAGAATTGCCAATGATCTGTCGGCAATCGTTTTTGGACAAAAATATGAAATTCCGCAGGAACGAAAGGAAATCGCCGTTTCGCCCCAAATCTTAGAAAAATACGTGGGGTCTTATCAGCTTCTGCCGAATGTTGTTTTTCATATTTCTTTAGAAAACGGAAAGCTCTACGGACAGGTTGCCGATCAGCAGAAAATAATGCTTTCGGCTGAATCAGAAACTAAATTCTTTTCGCGTGACGTTGCCGTAACAATCATTTTTAACAGTGATGCTCAAGGCAAAGTGACAGGAATGAACTTCAGTCAAGGTGGAGCAAATCTTCCCGGTCCGAAAATAAAGTAAATAGAACACGAGATCAGGGCAGTCATTAAAATTCAGGAAAGTAAAATTATGAAAAAATTAACGGCTTTATTTCTTTTTAGTGTCATCTTTTGTGCAATTATCTTTGGACAAAATCCGAAACCAACTGAGACCAAACCAACTGATGCTCCCAAACCAGCCGAATCAGGCAAACCTGAAATGACGGCGGCAGATGTTGAGGCATTTTTGGATGGAGTTGTTCCTGCCCAATTAACGCAAAACGACATTGCGGGGGCAACAATATCTGTGGTTAAAGATGGTAAACTGTTATTTGCCAAAGGTTACGGATATTCTGATGTAAAAGCGAAAAAGCCTGTTTCGCCTGAAACTACGCTTTTCCGACCCGGTTCAGTTTCCAAACTTTTTACCTGGACGGCGGTAATGCAGTTAGTAGAACAAGGCAAGTTGGATTTGAATAAAGATGTCAACGAATATCTCGATTTCAAAATTCCGGAAGCTTTTGGCAAACCGATTACCCTGACACATATTTTGACTCATACACCGGGTTTCGAAGAGCAAATTAAGGATCTGTTTACGCTCAATCAGGATAGTCCAAATCTCGGCGAATATCTGAAAACGCACATTCCCGCTCGAATTTTCCCGCCGGGAACAACTCCTGCTTATTCAAATTACGCCACTGCTTTAGCAGGTTATATCGTCGAACATGTTTCGGGAAAACCTTTTAAC
>DAORIL010000327.1:0-7351 GCA_035438525.1 Pyrinomonadaceae bacterium | reverse complement strand
ATTTGATTTCATAGCCGTTTACTTTTTTCTGTCTTTTTAATTTTGCAGATTTAGGCAGTTTAAAAACATTTGAATAACTGACCGAAACTGTGGCGTCCTTATTTTCTTCTGTTTCTTCAAATTTAACGGTCAATCTATATTTTCCATCTTCTTTAGCCACAAAAGGCATCGGATTTTCCTGATAATTTCCGGCAGTGATATTTTTACCGCTTGGGGAAATTATTGTGAAGTTTGGAAATCTTTCCAGGCTGTCTGTCCATCTGATCTCTGTATAATCACCTTTTTTCAATTCTAAAATAAAAGTCTTTGATTCTTTGTTTTTCAGATTAAACGTTGCTTCCTGATTTAACTTTAAAACCTCATTTTGTGCCGAAACACTCAAACAAATTCCGATTGTCAAAATAAATGTTATTACTGCGCTATAAAAATTTTGTTGCATTGTCGTTTTCTCCCTAAATTATGGAATATTTTTCAATCCCAATATATTCGCAATAAATTCAAAAAATTGGGGTCAAAAAAGTTAAAGATTAGATTATTTTTTTTCAAACAACAAATTTTGATTGAAATGTTCCTTTTTTTGGCTAATTTTCGTTTATTTAGGTGGAAGGACATATTTTAAGGAGATATGAATATGAAAAAAACACTAAATCGAATCGCTTTAAGTTTTTTTGCACTAACAATTTTATTATTTGCCGCAAATATTACCCGGGCACAATACGACATAACACCGAAAAAAACACTAAAAAGTCCGGCAACTGTCAGAGGATTTATCGGTGGTGAAGCCCACGATAGTTATGTGATTCGTGCTCGCAAAGGTCAGACAATGACAGTCCAAATTACCTGGAAACAGGAAGCTAAAAATCACGCCGATTTTACAGTTAGCTATTCTTCTAGCTTTTTTACTACTGAAACAGGCAAATTTGGAAAGGAGTCAAACAATGGACGAAGTTGGCGAGGCAAAATTCCCTCAACCGGAAATTATTACATCTACGTTGTGGCACATCCAAGCGCAAAATACACTTTGAAAGTAAGGCTGATAAATTAGTTTTCAACTACAACTTTGCCGTTTTTAATTACTTTTTTGACAAAATTACCGCCGAATTCGTAACAGACCTCGCGGTAATCTTCAGTGTCTAAAATCAAAATATCAGCCCATTTTCCTACTTCGATTGAACCTGTTTTATCGCCCAAAGCGATTGAAAATGCAGCGTTTATAGTGGTGCCATTAATGGCTTCGGATGGCAGGATTTTTTGATAACGGCAAGCGATCTGCATCGCAGTTTGCTGCGACGGGCAGGGTGCAGAACCCGGATTGTAATCGGTTGAAACGGCAATTGAACAACCCGAATCAATCAATTTTCGTGCATCAGCAAAATGTGCACTGCCAAAATTGAAATTGACGGTTGGCGTGACAATTCCAACCGTTTTCGATTTTGCCAAAAGTTCGATTTCCTCGTCCGAAATCGCGTCCAAATGGTCAATTGAAACTGCGCCCACTTCGATACACATTTTGCTCCCGCCAAGATTTGTAAATTCATCAACGTGCGCTTTCAGGGCGAAGCCATTTTCTTTGGCAACAGTTAAAATCCGGCGGGTTTGTTCCAAATCAAAAGCATTTTTTTCGCAGAAAACATCAACGAAAAATGTGCGGTCAATTTTTTCCTGAAAATCGAGCCGGTCAGGATCAGCATAAAAATTCAATTTCCAATTACGCAAATTTGGAATCATCGTTTCGCAAATTAAAACAACGTAGCCATCGGGATTGTTTTTGAATTCGGGCGGAATAGCGTGAGCGGGCAAAAATGTCGGAACAAGGTGCATCGGATGGCGTTCATCCAACGATTCCCAGACCTCTATCATTTTCATTTCAGTTTCATAATCTAATCCATAACCTGTTTTAATTTCAGCAGTTGTCGTCCCGTGAGCCAGCATTTTGTCGAGTCGTTTGTAGGTTGCTTTGAACAGTTCATCATAACTCGACTCGCGGGTGCGTTTGACCGTCGAAAGGATTCCGCCGCCATTTGCCAAAATTTCCAGATAATCTGCGCCCTTGATTTTCAGTTCAAATTCGTCCAGACGATTTCCCCCGTAAATGATGTGTGTGTGCGGATCAACAAAGGCGGGCATCACAACTTTTCCACCCGCGTCAATGACATTTTCGGGATTGTCGCACATATAATTTTCGAGAATTTCGGCAGTCGTGCCAACGGCTTGGATTTTGCCGAATTCGACCGCAATCGCTCCGTTTTGAATGATTCCAAGTTCCTGCATCTCTTTACCTTTTTTAGCTTTACCGTTCGAGGCGCAAGTTACGAGCTGTCCGCAATTATGAATTATCAAATCTGCTCTGGTCATTATTTTTTGATTGCCTTTAGCTGTTTGGGGCAAATTGATGATATTAGAAAAATCAACCTCAGAAAAAATGATGGTTGGGTGATTAAAATTCGCTCCGGCAAAATCGGTTTTATCATAAAATTTGACCGATTCAAAAAAAGTATCGCCGTTAAAGTTAGTTTTAATCTGTTCTTTTCCAAAATGGGTTTCGCCGCCGAAAATGCAACTTTTAAACTTGGTTTGTTTGGCGAAATCAGCCGCGAAAGTCACATTTTCGGAAAATTCGCAATCTTCAAAATATGTGTGCCAATTGAACTTAGTGGATTGAAAACTTGCGTCATCCTGAAAACTTGATTTGAGAAATTGAGTAGTTGAATCGAACTCAGTGTTATCAAATTTTGTAAATCCTTTAAAATTACAATCGTTAACTATCAATCCGAGTTTAAATTTTGCGCCCGAAAAATTCACCTCATCGGAAAAGGTCAAATCATCCCAACGCTGGTAATGCTTATCAAATTCGACATCGCTAAAATCAACTTTTCCTTTGAATTTAAAATTTCCCAAATCAATATCCGAATAAAATTTTGAATTCTTGAAAATCGCATCTTTTTCAAAGGTTAAATTTTCAAAAGTTTGGTTTTCAAAGGTCAAATCACTAAAATCGGCGTTTGCCGAAAAAGTTAAATTCTTAAAATCAATTGGCGAGGACGATAAAATCCCCGAAAAACTTGTATCGCCCCCACAACTCAGATTTTCAAAACTACGTTTCAAGACGTTTTCCGAATCAATATCGGAATAAATCCAGAGGTTGGCAAAATTCGCATCTTTCTTAAATGTTGAATGGAGAATAGTTAGATCTTTATGAAAAGTTGCAGATTGAGAACTAAAACTATCATTAAATGTGCAATCTGTGATTTTGAAATAACCTTCAAATTCAGCCTGAGAAAAGTCTAATTTATCCATAAAACGGCAATTTTCAAAACCAAGATATGATTTGAAATTGGCGGAACTAAAATTTACCGGGGCAATAAAAGTTTGCCTCGAAAAGGATAAATAGGTTGGAAAAAAATAATGCCGAAAGTCAAAGGAATATTCAATTAAAAGCATTTTCTGCTCTTTTTCACCAAAATACGGGATTGCTGAAATTTGTTTTTCAATCTCGATAAATTTTTTCCGAAAAGCGTTTTCAAACGAGGCAACATCTTTGGAATAAGTCGGCAAATGAAACAAACAATAGTGATTTCCGTCCGAATGCTCAATCAAATCCAATTCATCACAGCAACGGGTTCTGAAAAATAATTCATCCGCTTCATTTACCTCTTTTTCAGTAAAAACCCGTCCGCAGGTTTCTTCGCTTTTTTGACCTTGAAAAAATCCGGCGCGGTCAAGTGCAGAAAGCCAACGCAAATGTTCGGAGCTTTGTCCGATTTTCATTAATTCAATAACATAACATTTATTTTCCATAAATTTTGAGTTCTTATTAATCTTAGTGATTGATTGATAATGTCACAAGTTGAAACATCAGACCTTTTGTTCGATACCTTCAACGGAAAATGAATGGCTATTAAAAAAGATTTTTGTAGGCTTTGATTCAACTTTAATTCGTGATAATTTTGGGCTGTCAATCTTTCTTTTTAAATAAAATCTATGAAAATCAATCGTCTTTTTCTTTTTTGCACTATTCTTCTGGCTTTTGTTTTTTCAAATGCCCAGCAACCGCCACCAAACGAACTTGCCCAATATATCAAGGCAAATTACACCAAACGCGAAGTAATGATTCCGATGCGCGACGGCGTAAAACTTTTTACTTCTATTTACGAACCAAAGGATAAATCGCAAAAATATCCGATGATTATGAGCCGCACACCTTATACGGTTGCGCCATACGGAGCCGAAGCATTTAAAACCTCGCTTGGTCCAAACGAGCTTTTTGCCAAAGAAGGTTACATTTTCGTTTATCAGGATGTTCGCGGTCGATGGATGAGCGAAGGCGAATTTGAAGATGTGCGTCCCGATATTGAAAACAAAACAAAAAAAGATATTGACGAATCAACCGACACCTACGACACAATTGATTGGCTGCTTAAAAATGTGGACAATAACAATGGAAAAGTCGGCTTATATGGAATTTCTTATCCGGGTTTTTACACTTCGGCAAGTTCGATCGATTCACATCCGGCCTTGAAAGCCTGCTCACCGCAAGCACCGGTTTCCGATTGGTTCCGCGGTGACGATATGCACCACAACGGCGCATTATTTTTAGCGCAAAACTACTCATTTTTTACCGGATTTGGGCAAAATCGTCCAAACCCAACCAACAATAGTAATTATCTTAAGCCTTTTAAATTCAGCACTCAGGACGGCTATAACTATTATTTGAATTTAGGCGGTCTCAAGGAAATTGCGGATAATTATGAAAAAGTTCTAGGCACAAGAATTAAATTTTGGGATCAAATGATGCAGCACCCGAATTATGACCAATTTTGGCAAGACCGAAATATTCTTACCAAATTGAAAAATATCGGTTGTGCGACGATGACCGTCGGTGGTTGGTATGACAACGAGGATTTATACGGCGCACAAAAAACTTATAAAGCTATCGAAAAATTAAATCCGAACCATCCATTCAATGTTTTAGTTCTCGGACCTTGGTTTCACGGCGGTTGGGAAAGAAGTGAAGGCGATTGGCTTGGAACGGCTTATTTTGAACAAAAAACTTCGCTTTATTATCGTGAAAAAATTGAGTTGCCATTCTTTAATCATTTTTTGAAAGATAAGGGCGATATTTCTAACATCAAGGAAGTCAACACTTTTGATACAGGTTCGCACCAATGGAAATCTTTTGAAAGATGGGATCCAAAAGCAGGGGTTAAAGAAAGAAATCTCAATTTACAAGCCGGCGGCAAACTTATTTTCGGAGATTTCGTAGCTGAAAAAGAATCCGATGGAAAAGCCGGAGGTGAAAAGAAAACTGAATTAACTAAAGCGGATGTAGCCGCTGCAAAAGCCAAGGGTTATGATGAATATGTTTCAGACCCGATGAAACCTGTTCCATACACTCAAAAAATCACTTCAAATTATCCGCGTGATTTTATGACCGAAGATCAGCGTTTTGCCGCCGGCAGACCTGATGTTTTGGTTTACCAAACTGAACCTTTAACCGAAGATTTGACCGTTGCCGGTGATATTCATCCGAATTTGTTTGTTTCTTCGTCAGGAACGGATTCAGATTTTGTGGTTAAACTGATTGATGTTTTCCCGGATGATTACACATATCCGGCAGGTGTCAAACCTCCTGATAATTCGGCGTGGTCGGTCTTTAATCCGAATGGTTATCAAATGCTTTTGCGGGGTGAACCGTTTCCGGCGAGATTTAGAAATTCGTTTGAAAAACCGGAGCCATTAGTTCCCAATGAAGTGGCAAAAATCTATTTTGAAATGCCCGGAATTGTCCATACCTTCAAAAAAGGACATCGCCTAATGGTGCAGATCCAAAGCACCTGGTTTCCACTGGTAGCACGAAATCCGCAAAAGTTTATGGCAAATTATAAGCAAGGAACACAGGCTGATTTTCAAAAAGCTACCGAAAGAGTTTTTCATAACTCAAGCGTGATTTTGCCGATTGTGGTGAAATAGCCCAATCTCAGTTGGCATAGTTTTTGCTTAGTTGATAAATGTTTTGGCAATTTTTTTATTTCTAAAATTGCCAAAATGCTATCACTGAGAAGTCTTGGCAATTTTCAAACAGTTGAGAATTGAACAATGACCTCTTTCTCCCAAAAATTTGGCGATTAGTTTTGGAGGAAAGGTTTTATGAAAAAAATAATCTTAATTTTCGTTTTTACAATTTTTGCATTTTCGGTTTTTGGGCAAAATACCCTTTTTGAAACAGGTTTACAGCAATATGATGCCAAACAATATGAACAGGCAATTGTAACTTTTAATCAGGTTGTTGCTCAATCGCCCCAAAATTATGCGGCGTTTTACAACATCGGACTTTGTAATTACAATCTCGCCCGTTACGAACAAGCAATTACGGCTTTTCAACAGGCAGTCTCGATTAAGGCGGATTATGTTCCCGCACTGGTTCAGTTAGGAAACGCCTTAGATTATCTTGACCGTTACGATGAAGCAGTTGCGGCTTATCAAAAAGCAATTGAGTTTGAACCGAATAATGCCAATGCCTATTTTGAATTAGGTGTGGCGCATTACAGGAAAAAGCTTTACTCGGAATCAGTCAACGCATTTCTTCAATCAATTCGTCTTGACCCAAATAATGCAACAACTCATTATCGGTTAGCTCTCAACTATAAGGCGCTAAATCAATCAACTAACGCTCAAACCGAATTAGAAAAAGCCATCAGTTTAGGAATTCAAAATGGCTTTGCCCAATATGAATTAGGGAAAATTTACAGCAATCAGCGTCAAGTGGAAAAAGCCATAGAAATGTTCCAATCGGCAACAAATTATAAATCCGATATAGTTGATGCTTATAAATCATTGGGGGATGAATATGTTGATCTAGCCAACTATGAAAAAGCAATCGAATCTTACAATCAGGCAATCCGCCTTAATCCAAATTTACCTGATGCTTATCTTGGTTTAGGAAATGCCTATTACAATAATAAGCGTTCAGTTGAAGCCATTCCTCATTATAAAAAAGCGACCGAATTGTCACCAAATTATTTAACCGCATATCTTTATTTAGGGGATGCCTATCTCAATGCAGCTCAGTATGAAGCTGCAGTTCCAGTCTATAAAAAAGCCATTTCGCTGGACGAAAAGAATGCTGACGCTCAATATGGACTTGGATTAGTTTATTACAATCAAGGCAACAAAATTTTAGCCCAGCAACAATATGAAAAGGTAAAGCTGCTCAATGCCGAATTAGCTGCAAAACTCTTGGAGTGGATAAACAAAATGCAGTCTTAAATAAAACAGCCCTGGAGTAAATTCCAGGACTGAAAATTTTGATTTAGACAAAAAACTATTTCACCACATAACTATCGCGTGATCT
>DAORIL010000326.1:0-7356 GCA_035438525.1 Pyrinomonadaceae bacterium | reverse complement strand
GAATTTTTAGGAAATAAATGGGCGCACCTTTTTCCACCCGAACTTCTAACGCAACCCAGGAAGAAAGTTTTATAATCCGACCAACTTTTTTCCCCCTTTAAAATAATCCGAACAACAATTTTTTTATAAAAGACTAGAAAAGCAAGGCTTTTAGTTTTTTATATTAAATATGGCACGCAATTGCGTGCCGATTTGAAAAAAATAACTTGCTCAAGGGTAAATACTGTTTTATCTTTATAGATTCAAACCAAGTATTGTTTTGCCCTAAAATTTTGAGCAATGAACTTGCCTTAATTTGTTTTTTGTTTGGCAAAAATATGATTAAAAATTTGCTGAAAAAATCTTTTTGTAGTGCCGTTTTTGTTTGTCTATTGGCGATGACGGGCTTGGTGTTTGCCCAAACACCGAATCCGCCGGTTAAACGAAATTCGCCGTATTCACCAAATCCCAAAAAGAAAACAGAAGTAGAAAATAAAACTACTCAAACCGAAATCCCAAAAGTTGTTGATGCGATCAATGATGTTCAAATCGTTAAAGTTGAGGCAACTATCCCAAAACAAACGGATAATCCGCAAATCAATGGAACCATACCGGAAACAACCTCGGTTGCTCCGCCTAAACAAGAGGTTTTTGAAAGCCGTTCGGTAGCTTCTAAAACTTTAGAAATTGCGAAAAGAGCAAGTGCGGTTGCCGTTTCGCCGATGGAAGTTTACAAAATTGGAGTTGGAGACGTTTTATTTATCAGTTTGCAAAACGCTCCGGCAAAAAACTCAACTTATTTTACCGTTCTAAATGATGGAACAATTGATTATCCATTAGCAGGTGAAATGGTGCAGGTTTTGGGCTTAACGACTGAACAGATCGAGGATACGCTCAAAGAAAAAATAAAACTATATGATAGTCCGCAGGTTTCGGTTAAAGTGCGCGAACACAACTCGCATAATTATACGGTGTTGGGGTTAGTGGAAAAATCCGGTCTGATGGTGATGGAACGTGAAGCAGTTCCGCTTTTTGTAATTCGGGCAAAGTCTTTGGTTCAAGCTAAAGCCAACCGCGCTATTCTCAAACGCGGAAATGAATCACAAACGATTGATCTGCGCGATCCAAAATCCGGGGACACTTTGATTTTCCCAAATGATATAATTGAGTTTACTTCTGACGAAGCCGAAATGGCTAAAAATCCACAGTTTTATTACATCGGCGGCGAAATAGTTTCGGGCGGAAAAAAAGATTTTACCAACGGAATTACCTTAACTCAGGCAATTTTGGAATCAGGCGGTTTAAAAAGGACAAATGTAAAAAAAGTTGTGATTCGCCGTAAAAATGCGGATGGATTGTTGATTCCAAATGAATTTGACCTCAAATCAATTAAAGATGGAAAAATCGCTGATCCTGTTTTACAAATTGGCGACACGATTGAAGTAGGAAATTAATAAAACTTTATTAACTGAGATTGTAATTGTTTAACAGTTCTGCTAGTATATTTTTGCCTTGCAAAAGAAGCAAATCGGGCAGTCGCTGTTGAAAAATTTTCAAGAGAGGAAAGTCCGAACACCATAGGACAGCGAGCCGGATAACGTCCGGGCATTCTGACAAAGAATGACGACAAGTGCAACAGAAAACAAACCAGCCCTCGGGTGATGGGTGAAATGTTAGGGTAAGAGCCTAACAGCGCGTTTGGTAACAAAAGCGGCTAGGTAAACTCCTCGCGGTGCAAGACCAAATAGGGAACCGTTAAAAAGGATTGTCCGTCCAATATATGACGTTTTCGGGTAGGTTGCTTGAGCTTTTCGGTAACGTTAAGCCTAGATGAATGATTGCCAATTCGATTTATCGAATTACAAAATTCGGCTTACAGATTTGTTTTGATTGCAAGGCAGATTTTCTTAGGATTGAATTCAAAAATCAAAATTTCAAAGCAATAATAATTTCTTTAGCTAAAAAGGAGCAAAATTAAAATGGTAAATCGTAAAGGAGTTTTCATTGGCGCATATGTCCCAAATGAACTAAAAGAATCGCTTCGCAGACGCGCAGCCGCAGAACACCGCACACTTTCACAAGAAATTACAAGAATTTTAGTCGAAGCCGTCCATGGGAAAGGTTTACCGACGGGGAGTGTTGATCGCCGAAATTCCACCACCATTCCGCGCCGCCGTGCCACTGATCCTTTGCCGCGTCGACGGTCTGAGGATTTACCTTTTGTCGGAAGCGAAGGATCGGATAAAGAGTAATTAGAGCTAATTAGATTAAGTAGGCGTTGTCAAATAATTTGATGACGCCTTTTTATTTTGGAAATCTGCTTTCGCAATTCCACATTCGTTTTGTTAAACTTTTTTTGAATGAATTCGAAGTTTTTAATATTTTCAACCATTGCGGTCGTTTTAAGTTTTATCGGCGGCTTTTTTTTGGCAAATGCTTTAAATCGGAGTGAAATTTCCGATCTTAAATCCGAAATTAGTAAATATAAAGGGAGTCAGCAAGCAGTAGAAGAATCAGGAAACGAAAATGTTTTGACCGATGAAGAAATAAGTCAAAAAATAGAGGAAGCTGATAGTAAACCTGAAAATATTGATTACCAAAAAGATTTGGCAATCGGGCTTTATCGTTATGCGACTATGAAGCAAGAGGTCAAATGGTTGCCGGATGTGGCACGAATGATGACCCGGGTTTATGAAAAGAATCCGAAAGATTTTAATACCGCCGCTGTTTTAGGCAGCATTTATTTTGATATCGGAACGGGCAAATCTGATAACGAAAGCCTCAAAAAAGCTCGTGAATTTTACCAAAAAGCGCTCGAAATCAAACCTAAAGAAATCGAAGTTCAAACCGATTTAGGGGTGACCTATTTATTTTCGACTCCGCCGGAACCGGATAAGGCAATCGTTGAATTTCAAAAATCTTTGCAAATTAATCCCAAGCACGAAAAGACTTTGCAAAATATGATTCAAGCTAAAATTGCCACCGGGAAGGTTTCTGAAGCCGAAGGGTTTTTACAAAAATTAAAAGAGGTCAATCCTAAAAATGAGGCAATTTCTGAACTAACGGAAAAAATTGAGCAAACTAAAACAAAAAAATGAAGTGGTTAATAATAATTTTAGTAATTCTGTTGTTTGTAGTTATTTCAATGGCTCTGCGCTACCGTCGTCAGCTCCAAATGGGTTGGCAGATGTGGAAAATGTTTCGAATGATGCGGAAAGCCGGAAAACCACCTGAAACTAAAGAAAAAAAACAGGAAAGTTTGAAAGATGTTCAATTAGTGCGGTGCGAAAAATGTGGCAAATGGATTTCTCCGGAAAGTGCACTCAAACTTCGACAGGAAAAATACTATTGTTCTTCAACCTGTATGGAAAAAGCAGCGCGTTTGCAATCTTTAGTTGATTAAATCTTAACGGGGCACAAAGGTTTCAAAATACCAGGTAATAATCCTCTCACCAAAAAGCATTGCCACCATTGAACCGATTCCAAGGAAAATTCCAAATGGAATTTGTGTCTGCATATTTTTATCTTTTTGTTTGAGAATTACCAAAATCCCGCCGATTGCTCCGGTTAATGCGCCAATAAATATCGTTAAAATAGTCAATCGCCAGCCTAACAAGGCACCAACCCCGAGCAGCATTTTGACATCGCCAAGCCCCATTGCATCAACTCCGCGCAACCGCTTCCAAAGTTCGCCCACCGACCACAATGAACCTCCGCCGACCAAAGCCCCTAAAACTGCGCCAATCAAAGAAACCAACCAAGCGGGCATTTCATTAAATCCGACCAAAGGCGAATATCGCATATCAGAGAAAAAATCATTCTGAAAAATAATCGGAAAGGAAATTCGGACGATCAAGGCAAAAAGGAAAAGCGGGTAAGTTATAACATTTGGCAAAATCATATGTTCCGAATCAATAAAAATCAACGAAACCATGGTTGCTGTAAAGATCAAACAGATTGGCAAATACCAGTTGAAACCAATTTGCAAATAAACTAAAAGGAATAACAAACCAGTTAATAATTCGACCGCAGGATAGCGAAAAGAAATCGGATTTTTGCAGTTCCGGCATTTTCCACCCAAAATCAACCAACTGAAAACCGGAATATTATCGTAGGCTTTGATGGCGTTTTTACATTTTGGACAGGTGGAGCTTGGAAAAACTATTGATTCTTCGAGCGGAACACGATGAATTACCACATTCAAAAAACTGCCGACAATCGAGCCGAACAGAAAAGTAAAAAGATAACCGACAAATTCTGGCAAACCTGTTGCTGTTTCAAAAGAGAAAAGAAGTGATGTCATTTCAAGTAGTTATGTTTTGGAAGTGTTGAAAAGCAGAACTGAGCAACGCCGAAAGAGCGTTACTTATTTATGATACAGATTGAAAGAAAAAAGGGGAAGAAAAAAAATATTAAAAATGGTGGGTCGTGCTGGGATCGAACCAGCGACCCGATGATTACTTACCACACTAACTTTCACTAGCCGCCTTTGCAAGCGTTGTAGTCTGGACTATCTCATCACCCACAGCGTTATCTGTTGGGGTGTGCGGCGTATAGTCTCTGAGGGCTCTCTCGAAATCTAAATAATCATTAACATAACGGACATTTTGTTTTTGACCGTTTTTAGTTTCAGATAATCTAAACTTAGAGGCTTTGCTATTTTGCAAGACTTCTTTTGCTGAAACATAAAAAACTAAATCTTTGTTTCTTACATAAACAGCAAAAATATCAACTTGGTCTGTTGTATAAGTCGAATTATACTTTGGATTTAGACAATTTTTGATTGAATAAACTGTAATCACTTCATTTTTTGAATCAACAGTTTTAACTTGAATTTTATAGGTTATATAATTATCATCTAAAACAATTAAATCAACCTTTGAAGCATTTCCAAATTCAAAAAATACACTATAACCAAGTTTTAACAACTCTTTGCAAACTGCAATTTCTCCCAAAGTTCCTTTTTTGTTTGGATTTACTAAGTTCATCATATACTTAAACTTAGAAGCCATAAGAAACCTTGTCAAGGTTGCCTGCTGATTGTCCAATCTTCAAAATTTTTACGCTCAAAAAAAAACGTATTTGAAGCTCTCAGGAGTTTCCAGCATACAGCCGCATTTTCAATTCATTGTTTCCAATGAATGCTCCTAATTATCAAGAGTCATCTGCTCTACCGACTGAGCTAACGACCCACGCAAAAATAATATTTTCCCCACGAAAATAAGATGAAACTTTGACGTTTTCACCTTGAAATGAAGTATAGCAAGTTTGAAAAATATTGTCCAAATTCAATGATTAAACATTATTTCTAACATTCAAAATTAATCATTAAATCCATACAAATTTTGGCACAATATTTGCCCCCCCCTGAATTTTGTATATCAAGTATTCAAATGAGTTAGCCCAATGCCAAAATGAAAAATTTTAGTTGACATTGATTATTTGGTTATGCTAAATTGCGTTGCAATTCACAAAATTGGATTAATTTTATGAAGTTATATTTCCCAAACTCTAAACTCATCTTCCCCCCCAATGAGCAAATATGAAATTGTTTGCGAAATCTAAATTATAACAAGGAATAGGGTTTCATTAATAGGACAAAAGAAAAAGCCCCGTAGTTGCTAGAACAACTAACAAGGCTCTTATGTCTAAGTGCTTCTGCTGTGTTTGAGACAACAGATGCGAACTCTCAACAGTTCTATTCTAACGCAAAACACGGCTGAGGCTCAATCATTAACACGAGAATTGATTGATGTCTGTGGTTTAGGTTGTCTAGTCATCGTCAATTTTTCTAGCCAAATAATAGTGAGGATAATTATGAAGAAAAAATTATTGACGTTAATGTTTGTAGTAGCAATTTCATTTTTAGTTACTTCAAGTTTAGTCGCAGCCACAAAAGTCCACAATTCAAATTTTTATTTATTAAACAATCGTTTAACTCAAATAAAATCAAACATCTCTACTTCAAAAGGGAAAAAAATAGATTTGATGTTTCAGGAAATGATGAACAAATGCAACACCACATTGGCATGGACATGCCAACAAGCAATGGATCATGTAACTGTAGTTTCTTATGAAGTGCAGATGGATTGTGAGAATTATGGGTGGGAGTCTGAATATTGCGGGGAGTTGACTAACTGGCTAATTGATACTGGCAACTGGGCAGATAGAATCTGTGCTGGTGAAAATGCCAGATTATTTTATGATTTAAAAAGGAGAAGACCTGAAAAAATTATCATTCATAGTCAAGAGAAAAACAAAGCGATTGATACAAGTGAGTCAGCTCGTTAGCAACTCAAAATAAAGAAATAGTAAAAGGAAAACAAATAATAATAATATTTTTTGTTTTCCTTTAATAAGAAAAATCAACTAATAAAACAAAAAAGGAGTAATTAATTAATGATCAAATCTTTAATTTCAGGAATTTTAATTCTGTTTGCCCTGTTCAACAATCAATCCAAAGTAATCTTCAAGGAAACAAGTCCTAACGAACAAGGAGAACAAATTATAAATGATGCAAGAAAAGCCATAGGAATTGAAAATAATAAAATAAGTTCCTTTATCTTAAAATCAAAACGTATATTAATAGCCAAGAGTGACACCACATCTAGTCGTCCGCCTGTTGTTTTGGGAACTGAAATTAGCGCAAAAATGCCTGATAAAGTCCAACTAATTTCCACGGCTGAAGAGCCTTCTAGATTTAAGTATACAAGTATCTGGAACGGGGTAAAATACAAAAAACTATCTGAAATAAACACTTTAGGGGAAAGGACTATTAAAGATGTTACGGAATCTAGTTTGAACACTAAAGAAAGGCTGAAAGTTTTAGAAGGAAAAATAGATAAAAACGAACTAGAAAAAATTAAGCTGGTAGCCAATACAGACCCTAAAGAGAAACTCAATAATCAAATTTGGCTAGAAATATTCCCTCTAATTCTTAATAACCCATTTGAACAAAATCTGGAATTTATTTATGTGGGAAAATCAGAGTCGTCAAATCGTATTGCAAATGTGGTTGATGTAAAGTCTAAAAATGAAAGAAATTATCGTTTCTTATTTGACACAGAGACTAATCTTCTTTTGATGACGATTGAGACTTTCAAAGGGACAGATGGAGATTATGAAATCAAATATTATTACTCCAACCGCGAGAAAGTAGATGGTTTGCTAATTCCTAAAAAGATTAAGGCAGAACAGAGAATTACCTCAGCAGGTAAAGAACCAAGGATTTCATACAGTAACATTGAAATTCTTGAATTCAAATGAACCGCAGAACTCAAAGAAGATGTATTTGAAATTAAATAACTAAATTAGGAGGCAAGATGAACAAACAAATGTTAGCAATAAGTTGCAATCTGTTCCCACTTGTTTCTGTTG
>DAORIL010000325.1:0-7368 GCA_035438525.1 Pyrinomonadaceae bacterium | reverse complement strand
AAATATTATATAGTATATATTATAAGCTAAATTTAATCAAAATCGAAGAAAATTTTGTCAGTTGGTTGGAATTTAACACCTGTTTCAATAATGAACGGTAGTTTAAATGGAACTCGAACATTTAATTTAAGTGGTAATAATTGCAAACCTTGGGCAGTTATGATGGGTTGAACTGTGTCAAGCGTTCCGGTCAAATTATATTTTCGGGCGGTTTTGAAATTGAATCCAAAATTTATGTTTCCTGTTGGGCGAAAATGTAAGTTAAAACTCGCACCCACGCCGCCGATTTCTTTGGCATCCAAACGGCTTAGTTTGACAATTCCAAGTTGGGCAAGTTGTTGAATCGGGGCAGTTTGGACAAGGAAAGCTCGTCCGAAAATAAATGAACCGCCGACCGAAAATTTCTTATTTGCCCGATATGCCCCTGCGATGGCGACATCGTTTGAGGCGACCCGGGTATCGAAAAAAGCTGCCTGATTGCCTAATACTTTTTCATCATCTTTGAGCTTTGATTCAAAGCCGAAAGTTTGGGACAGTCCAACTCCGAAGGCGAATTTTCTACTATTAGCGGTGTAGGTCACTTCGCCTGAACCACTCGGCAAGGCAATTGAATCTTTGGATGTGACAGATTGGTTAAATCCGAACGGTGTCCATTGGCGTTGATAACGATAATAAGTAAAATGAAATTCGCTCAGCATCCGCCAACGTCCTTTATTTTTGTTGCTTTCCTCGTTTTCAATTTCGGTCATTGCCGCGGCATTATTCCGCGTAAAAAGGTTGTCGGCATCGGTGCGAGCATTTCCGGCTCCGCCATTGTTGATCGGTGAATTGCCGGGGTAATTGATACCTTGCGAATAAGCCAAACAGGGACAAAACAATAGCGTTAGCAAAAAAAATAAAAGGTTTTTAGACATAGTTTTTTATTTAACAAATTCAATTTTTGAAGTTACGTTGCCCTCAAAATCAGTCCAGCAATGATTGTCGTAATCGTATAATTTACAGACCTTTAAAGTTCTAAAAGCGGCGAGAAAAATCCCTTTTTGGGTTCTGATGGCTTTGGGAAATTCAGTTTTGAGTGCCGATTGTGATTCCCGAAGATTGTATAAAGGGATTCGGACATCAACGTGATGGGCAGCGTGTTCCAGCACATTGTTTGTTACAATTCTTAACAATCCTGAAGTCAAAATGTGAACGCTTCCTTCGACTTGCCCTCTAAAAAAATTCCATTCGTCCTTTTTGTCAAACCAGGCAACCTGTGGATGTGTGTGCTGCAAGAAAGTGATATAGACATACAAGGTAATCCAGACCGTGAACGGCAAAATTATGGCTAAAAGCAAATTAAGTAGAAAGGGTTGTTGCGGAACTTGGAAATAGTTAGCAAAAATCGGTGAAAACCAATACAGAACAAATATTTTCAGTCCGACATAACTAATCATTAAACCCAAATCGAAAAGGAAAATATTGAAATTCATTCGCTCCCGATTGTGCTTTGTTGGAAAAATCAATTGCTTCCACCAAACCTCGATCTGATAATAAAAGATAATTCCAATCGGTGTTCGGTAAAACCTTTGCACCAGCTTTCCCCAATCCGAAAGCGCCTCATATTCTTTTTTAGTAAGCGGAACATAAACATCATTTTGTTTGAAATTGGTGTAGCCGTGATGGAATTGATTGTGAGAAACCTCCCACGCCGTAAAAGGATTTAACGAAGGCGTCAGCGAAAGTCTGCCCAACAATTGGTTGAGCCATTTTTGCCTAACAAAGCTCCCGTGACAAGCATCGTGTCCAACAACGAAGAATGTTCCGATAAACAATCCGTTCACCAAAATCGCCGCAACTTTGACCATCCAAAAAGGAACTAAAACGATAGCCCAAAAAGTAGTTAAGTAAACCAGAGCGTGGGCCAAAAAAATCAATAAAGCTTTGGCGGTTGATTTTTCAATTCGGTCATTTGGCATCTTTGCCCGCACAAATCCTGCATTTTGTTTTATTTGCGGTCGGTTTGATCGGGCATTTGTATCGTTCATATAATCAACAAAATGTAAGGACGAAAATAGCCCTTTTTAAGCTAAAATTAGAGTAAAAGGCAGAAATCTGCCTCCCGGTTTGGTGGTTTTAGATTGCGAAAAAAGTTACTTTTTGATTACTTCAAGGTAAATTACATTTTTGGGCTCATCCCAAAAAAGTCTTTGGCTGCAAATGGTTTCATGAGCAATCAGGCTAGCGAAATCAGCGACTTCGGCTTCATTCCGATAAATCAATTTCCAAGCTGCAAATGTTTCTCCAAAACCTCTATCAGGTAAATGAGGGGCAAAATTGGCAACCAGAAGTCTTCCTCCTGATTTGAGCATTTCAAACATTCTTTGAGTCAGTTTAGCAGCGACTTTTTGCGGTAAATAATCATAAAGCCCGGCTGCATAGACAAAATCAAGGTCTTTAAAATCGTGACGGTTGGTAAAAAGTTTTTTGATGGAAGAGTGGATTGGTTTGACATTAAATCGGGATAGTTCATTTTTTACTTTATCCAAAGAAATCTCATCTTGATCAAAAGCAAAGAACTCTTTAATTTTCCCGCTTAGCACCGCTTCGGAAATTTTTGCCTCGCGCAGATGTCCGCAGGCAATTGAAAGCACTCGTAGTCCATCAGAATTGACTGCCATTTCATCGATCATTTTGGCAATTATTTTCCGTCTGGCGCGAACACTTTGGGCAGTTGATTGTTTCCAGGTCCATTCAAAAATCTTATTTCCAAGTTCGGTTGTTTCGTTGGGGGGCTTGCGAAAACCATACATATAGTCAATCAAATCTGCGTCACCCGCATAATTACGCGGTTTGACAAACGAATGACGGGTGAAAGGGTCCTGGTGGATCAAATTTACAAGTGAATGTTTTAAGAATTCTTTTTCGGTAAAATCAGCCCAACTTTGTTCATCAGATGTTTCGAGCAGTTTTTGAAAATTTATCGCCAAATTGTTTAAACCTTCATCCACTCGATTTTTAAGGACCAATTCTTCGGCTTCATCCATAATTTCAAAGCCTTTTTTTATAATTTCATTTTCCATTTTTTTCAATCTCCTAGCTATAAATTCATTAAAATTCGTTTTAATAACCAGCTTATTTTTGTAGGAGAAATAAAACTGTCATTGCTCGTTTGGTTGTAATGAAAGTCCTTTGCAAAATCTTACAATTTTTTTTTAATCACTTTGTGATAAGAATTTTTTTTGAAAATAAAAAACTTGTGAAAAAAATGTTGGATTATCGGGGGAGATTAAATTAATTGCTTTCAAAACTTTTAGCTGAAATAAATTTGTCAGATTATTAATTATGGGAACCAAAGAAAAAACGCAAGAATCTTGAAAACTCAAAATTCTTGCGCCGATAATAAAAAAGAAGTGGTTAAATTATTTCGGTTGGATTCTCAATAAATAGCTGCAAACGGTGATTGGTTCTCCCGCTGAGATTTGGACTCTTTGCCCCATTGAAACCTCACGATTTGAAACAAAAGTTGAATTCCGTCCTTCACTGACCATCCAATAATTTCCATTTCCGTTACAAATGATGGTAATGTGGCGGCGACTGATTTCGGGATCGCCTCCAAGCGGAACATCCACAGGTTTTGATTTCGAGCCACGCCCGATACCAATTTCGTTCTGGTAGATGGGAATGACATTTTGTCTGACTCCGCCACGCCAAATTTCAAGTTTATAAAGTTCGGTTTGCCGTTTTTTTACCCGGGTTGCCTCTTCATTTTCCTGCTCTTGAGCTGTTGGATAAGCGGGAAAATTTGCTTGGGCAATAGTAGGTGGCGGTTGTTGATAGGGGGCTTGCACAACAGGCGGATTTTGCATGGGAATAACCTGATTGGCAATTCTAGGCTGAACAGGCAGTTGCTGGTTTGGTTTTCCACGAGCGATAATGCCCGTTTTTCCGCTTGAGGCTTCGTCCCAACTGTGCTGAATGCGAATATCGCCTTTTTCAAGTGTGCCATCAACCCTTAATTCAACGGCAAATGATTGTGTTTCAAGTTTCTTTTTACCTGAAATTTCTTTAGCGCGTTCAGCCAGAACGTGATATAAACCTTGTTCCAAACCCCGACGTTTTGCCCCTTGCCATTCTTTATCATCCTCATCACTTAGGAAAATGATGTATTCGGTCGGGATCAAGGTTGTGCCTTGCGGGAGCGGAACCATCTCGCGCTGCATTACCTCCTCTACTGCCCGGGCAAGTTTGACTATAAATTCTTCCGCCACACTGCGGGGTTTGACCTGTGCATCTTTGGCGGCTTTTTCTAAAACGGTTTCCGCACTGTCTCCGTCTATCCAACTTCTAACTTTACTTAAAACACCCATTTTTATTTGGGATTTAGGATTTGGGGTGTGATTTACGGGGTAAAATCCGCAATCCACAATCCGCAATCAAAAATCCTTTCACTCCTGAATAGTTATATATTTTCGATAAACCCAACCTTTTTCAGCATCGGTCGGAGTATCTTTCGGGCGACTTAATTGGATTATTTCAACTTCCAGCCAATTTTCTTTAGAGTTCAAAATCTTTACCCGTGAACCTTTCGGCACAAGTCCAATTTTATCACTATCTGCATCAGCGTCAACACGAATATTTACATCAGTGTTGGCAATGCCTTGGGGTTTGCTCAAAGGGTTCTGAATTTGTGGAAAAATTCTGCCAAAACGTAAATAGTTTTGAGTAGCATACAATGCACCGGCAAACATTAAAATCGAAAATAAAAAAATCGCAGCCCTTTTTAAGGCTTTGCGTTCTCGTTTCGGCGGGGGTTGGGGAATTTCAAATTGGATTTGATTTTTCTCGTTTAGAATCGGTTTTTGCCCGCTATTTTGGACAACTCCGTTATTTGGCAATTTAACTACAAAATTCGGATTTTTGTCTTCTGACATCGGAATTTTGAAGTTTTTCGATGTTTTGAATTGCGGCATTAACGGAGCTTGCGGAGAATAATCATTAGAAACGGCGGCTTGAGGTATGAGATGCGGTTTTTCAGAAATTTTGGTTAGGGGTTCAGAATCTTCGCCTTCAGCCAAAACTTTAACTTGAGCTAAATCCTGCCAAAATTCTGTGACGGTTTGTTGCCTGTCCCCCGGATTATTCTGAGTTGCTTTGCTCAACACCCGCAACAGGTTACTGCCCCAATTTTTATCATTAAAAGAAGAGGGAAGTTCACTGATCGAACAATTGGTAAATCGGCGCGGAGATTCTCCGGTCAAAAGAACATAAGCAGATTTAGCCAACGAATAAATATCCGCCGCCGGAGTTAATTCTGTTACAACTAACACATCCATTGCTTCGGCAAATATCGGGCTGTGTTCCGGGGGAGCATACATATTGGTTCCAACTCTGGTGATCGGCGCATCGTTTTGCGAAAAACGTGCAACTCCAAAGTCGGCAATTTTGACAATTTTTTTATCGGCGGTTAGGAGTAAGTTTTGCGGTTTTATGTCGCGGTGAATGATTCCGCAACTATGTGCGTGGGACAACCCTGCGCAAGTTTGTTCAATGTAATCAAAGGCTTCGGGCAGAGTAACGCCGTAAGTGGAACGAAGTTTGGAAAGATCGCCGCCTGGCAGATATTCTAAAATTAAATAATGAAAAACCGTTCCGCGCAAATCCCGCGCTGTTCCGTGCCCGAGCCGACTGATGATATTTGGATGGCGAACACGATCAAGTGCAACTGCTTCGTTTTGAAAATTCTCGACCAGAGTTCTTTCTAAATCTGCATCTAGATCGTCTTGTAAAAATACGTTAAGTGCTTTGATAACAACCAGATTATGAGGAGACTGCGGAGACGCCATAATGTCGCGGGCAAGATAAATTTCGGCATAACTCCCGCGTCCCAAAGAGGATTGAATATCATACCGTCCGTCAATCCGACAATTTTGCAGAGAAAGTTCTTTCATCATGGTTATTGGCAAAATAAATGCTACACTAAACAGCTAAAGTTCGCCACGAAAACCATACGAGAAAGATAAATCTAAAGTTCAAAATCATTACAAGTTTGAGAATCAAACATTAATAAGAAAAAAGTTTGCCCGCGACTGTCAGCGAATCTTACGAATAAAATAAAAGAAAAATTATTCGGGTTGATTGGCGTAAATTCGCGGGCTGGTTTTTTATTAAATTAATGATTGGTCCGAAAATTTTTTCGCAATTCACTTAAAAAGGATATGAAGCAAGTCCGATTTGAGCCGTTTTATCTTCAATTGGTTCGGCAACCCGATTATAAATCCGACGGGTTTTGGAAACCTTGGCAATCTTTTCCCCGCTCTTTTGTAAAGTTACGATTAATTGCTTTTGATTTGCCGAAAGCTCAAACGTTTCAATCATTTGATCGCCTTTTGCAGTGGTAATTTCAACTACTAACTTATTGTTTACCCAATAGGCCTTGGACGAAATTTTTCCGATTAGATCTACATTTTTAGTAATGATCGTTCCATCGGTTGGCAAAGTTTGGGTATTAACAAAAGTCTTAAATCCTTCATTGATAGTAATTTCGTTGATTTCGTCATCAGCAGCCAAAATCAAAGATTCAGGAGCGGATGAAATCGGTAAAACGAAAAAATCAGAGTTGGTTTTCTTGGAGTTTTTGTCCGAAGTATTTGATTTAAGTTGCCAAACTCCGATAATTTTCTTTTGGTTGTCAGTGGCAGTTGCCTTGATAACATTAGTTGAAATCAGCGAAATGATTAAAATAAAGCTCGCTAAAACAACTTTATTGATGACAGTTTTGATTTTCATTAAAATAAATCCTTATAAAAATTTTGGTAAAACCTACTAATTTAGATGCAGGTTTTTATTAAATTAAGGTGTTAAATAACGTAAAGTTTTGTCAGCATTTCCTAACAAAAACGGAGATTCTATCGTTTTAAGAGGGAAAAGTCAATGAAATTGTGAAAAATTTCTCAATACCTTTTGGTAGGTTGTTAGTTTGAAGTAAAGTTGTTGAAAATATTTGAGGGTTTTTAGAAATTGATATTTTCGTTGATTTTTAATGTTTTTATTTTTTTTGTAATTCCTAACTCATCGGCTTTTTGAAAAAGCAATCGCAAGGGTTCATTGGGCGGTTCGTTGGTCAAATCGAAAGTTCCGTAGTGCATTGGAATCAGATATTTAGCTTTAGAATCTAAAAATCCCTGAAAAGCCTCTGATGGATTTTGGTGAATTTCTTTCATAACAAAATCCGGTGAATATGCACCAATTCCAACGATAAAATAATCAATTTTTGGAAAAATTTCAGCAAGTTCCCGAAAATGTCCGCCGTAGCCAGTGTCTCCGCTAAAATAGATGGTTGTGGAATCGGATTGAATAATAAATCCGCCCCAGAGCCTTTTATTCATA
>DAORIL010000324.1:0-7376 GCA_035438525.1 Pyrinomonadaceae bacterium | reverse complement strand
ATTGTTGCACTCGGAACGCCCGATGAACTCAAAAAACAAACAAACAGTAATTCTCTGGAAGAAGCATTTCTGGCTTTGACGGGCTCTACCATCCGTGACGAAAAAGCGGATTCGACAGCACAGATGCGCGAGATAGCAAAAATGTGGAGTAAAAAATAATGAATGCTATTTATATTTTGTGGCTTCGGGCAATGAAACGCTATTTTCGTTCGCATTCGCAGGTCATCGCATCGTTGGGGCAGCCGATGCTTTATCTGCTCGTTCTGGGATTTGGTCTTGGTCCCGTTTTTCAAAAGGCTGGCAATGGAAGTTACATTCAATTTGTTGCGCCGGGAGTAATCGGAATGTCAGTTCTTTTTACTTCGATTTTTTCCGGAATTGGTCTTTTGTGGGATCGGCAATTCGGATTTTTGAAAGAAACGCTGGTTGCACCTGTGCCTCGGATAATGGTGATGATCGGCAATATTTTCGGCGGCGCGACTGTGGCAATTTTTCAAGGAGTGTTAGTGATGATTGCCTGTTTGATTTTCGGATTCCGCCCGACAAATTGGTATTCGTTGCCGCTTGCTTTTATCTTTCTGGTTCTGACTGCCATTGTTTTTAGCGGGCTCGGAATGGCAATCGGCTCTGTGCTTCAGGATATGAAAGGGTTTCAACTCGTTATGAATTTTATGGTGATGCCGATCTTTTTTCTCTCCGGCGCACTTTATCCGCTTGAGGGATTACCGCCAGTTTTGGGTTTTATTACAAAACTCGATCCTTTGACCTACGGGATTGATGGTCTCCGAGGGGCTTTGATTACCACAAGCCAGTTTGATCTGACTCTGGATGCTGCTCTCCTGAGCGGGTTCGCCATTTTGTTTCTCATTTTGGGTGGATATTTCTTTTCTAAAATTGAAATCTAAATGTAATTTTTGAAAATTATCCTTTTAACTAATTCAGGATGGTGGTTTTTGCCAAACGAAAATCGCCCGTTAGCCGTATGTCACGCGAAGAACTGCCGACCAGAATTTTGAAATCGCCTTTTTCGGCAATCCAATTTTTTTTATTCGGTTCGTAAAAAGCAAACGCATTTTGATTCAGCGTAATAGAGACAGATTTTTTCTCTCCGGCTTTCAGGAAAACTTTTTGAAAGCCTTTTAATTCCTTTAATGGACGAGGCAAACTTGAATTCACATCCTGCACATAAATTTGTGGAACCTCTGCTGCGTCAAATTTTCCAGTATTTTCAATTTCAAATTGAGCCGTTAAATTTGCATCTTTACCTTTGATCAGTTTTAATCCCGAATATTTAAAGTTGGTGTAAGAAAGTCCGTGTCCAAATGGAAAAAGCGGCTCAATATTTTTAGTATCAAACCAACGATAACCGACTAAAATTCCTTCGCTGTAATCAACTGATTTGCCGTCACCCGGATAACGACCAAAAGCATTTGAATCTTCCCAACGCTTTAAAAATGTTGCAGGAAGTTTGCCCGAAGGCGATACCTTGCCCAATAAAACATCGGCAATTGCGTTTCCGCCTTCCTGTCCATAGTAAAAAGCCTGCAAAACTGCGGGAACTTTTCCGATCCATTTATCCATCAAAACAGATGCGCCCGAAGTCATTACAACAATCGTCTTCGGATTCGCTTTAGCGACTGCCTCGATCAATTCTTCTTGTTCCTTTGGTAGATTCAGGTCGGTTCGGTCGCGTGCTTCGACTTCAACAGCATCGGAAAGTCCGGCAAAAATTATTGCTACATCAGATTTTGCCGCCGTTTCTGCCGCTTTCTGCAAAATATCATTTTCCAATAATCGCCAGCCTAAAACCAAATCGGCATTTCCGCGATTTTCGTAATGTTCGACACGGATTTTATGTCGCTCGCCCGCTTTAAGTTCAACTGCCGTTGCTCCCGCAAGTGTCGCGTGATCTCCCCAAACGTCAACGATCAGTTTGTCATCCAGAAAAAGCCGTCCGCCATCATTACTGCTCAAACTTATCGCGTAACGCCCTGAAACAGAAGCAGTTAAATATCCCGTCCAACGATTTGAAAAAAGGTCTGAAGGATAATTTTCGGCAGGCGAATTTGTGCCCCAATGAAAATCCAGTTGTGAATCAACCCGGGTAAAAGCCGGTGCACCTTCAAAATTCATATTGGCAAAATATTCGCCTTTTAAGCCGTTCGATTTTCCATCCGGTGTGGTCAGATTTGTGGTTGGAATCGGTTTGGTATCTTCGAGCGCGACGATTCCGGGCGAAAAATTGATTTTTACTTTGTCGCCAACCGCTTTTTTGATTCCTTCTAACGGACTGACCGAATAAAATGGAATGACTTGTGCCGACCCGCCACCACCAATTCTTGCTACATCTGCATTTGGTCCGATAACCGCGATTGAACGGATCTTATTGGTCTCAATCGGTAAAATGTTCTTTTGATTTTGCAGCAAAACAATTCCACCGCGAGCTGCTTCAAGCGCGATCTGACGATGTTCAGGCGTGTCAATCGAGCCTTTATCCGGGGATTTTTCATCCATCAAACCCGCCCAAAACATCACCCGCAATAATCGCCGAACCATTTCGGTAATTTGCAATTCGGAAATTTCTTTGGTTGCCAGGGCTTTTTTGACCGCTTCAGGATTAAGAAAACTTCCGGTTGGCATTTCCAGATCTAAACCGTTTTGCAGAGTCGGAACTGTTGAGTGAACTGCGCCCCAATCAGACATCACTAAACCTTGAAAATTCCAACGCTTTTTCAAAACTTCTGTTAGCAAGTAGTTGTTTTCCGAAGCATAAAAACCGTTCAGTTTGTTGTAAGCCGCCATCACTGACCAGACTTTTCCATCCTTGACCGAAGCCTTAAAAGCCGGAAAATAGATCTCATTTAGTGTGCGTTCGTCCACGCGAACATCAATCGTCATCCGGTCAATTTCCTGATTATTGGCGGCAAAATGTTTGACCGACGGAACAACATTTTCCGATTGAATACCTTTGATATAGGCGACCGCCATTTGCGCAGCAAGATATGGGTCTTCGCCGAAACTCTCAAAATTTCTTCCGCCAAAAGGGGTTCGCTGGATATTGACACAAGGTCCAAGTAAGACATTTTTACCTTTCGCTTTTGTTTCCTGAGCGATTGCCTGCGCCACTTTTTTAATCAATTCGGTGTCAAAACTCGCGGCAAGCGCAATGCTTGAGGGAAATGAAGTTGCCGGAGCCTGACGAACTCCAACCGGTCCATCAGTCATTTTTAAAGAGGGAATTCCTAAACGCAGAATTGGAACTGTATCAAACCCTGTTCCCGCAATAAGCGAGACTTTTTCTTCGAGCGTTAGTTGTTTGAGAAGATTTTCAATCTTTTGTTCCATCTGCAAATTCGATTTTTGGGCAAAAATAAAAGTCAGACCAAAATTTGCCACTATCACAAAAATTAAAAGTCGAATCGAAACAAGACGCATAATCTTCATTAACACACTCCCGGAAAATACAAATCTTTGAATAATTTGAAAAAGATTCTAGCATAATTTACAGACTTTGTTTCAAGACACAACAAAAGTTTGTATAATCGTCACAAAATGTTAAATTGGTTTCAAATCTGAAAATTGTCAGGAGTCATTATGTTAAAAACTATTCCCGTAATCTTTTTGTTATTATTTTCTTTTAGTTTCAGCTTTGCTCAAACTCCGACTCCAACCCCAAAACCAGTCGAAAATGATGATGTAGTAAAAATCTCCACCACTTTGATTCAGATAGATGTAACGGTGACAGACAAAAACGGCAAAATTATTACTGACTTAAAGCCTGAAGATTTTGAGGTTTATGAGAACGACAAAAAACAGAACATTACCAATTTTTCGTTTGTTAATTCTCAAATGCAAAACCAACCTACGCCAACACCGAAAGCAAATAAAAACGAAGCGGGCGTGCCGATTCCGCCGATTCAAATTCGCCCGGAACAAGTGCGCCGGACCATTGCCTTAGTCGTTGACGATTTGGGTTTATCGGCAGAAAGTATTTATTCGGTCAAACGGTCTTTGAAAAAATTTGTTGATGAACAGATGCAGCCGAATGATTTAGTGGCAATTATTCTGACCGGAAAAGGAGTCGGTGCGTTGCAGCAATTTACTTCAGACAAAAATCAGCTTTATGCCGCGATCGAAAAAGTTCGTTGGAATCCGATCGGACGCGCCGGAGTCACTGCTTTTACACCGGTTGAACCGACTTTGCAGGAAATTGTGGCGGCAAATAGTGCTACGCCCAGAACAAACACTTCTGAAACTACCACTGCCCAAATCGAAGCTGAAAAGGAACGGGCGACAGCTTTTAATGAACTTAGCGAAGATATTTTTACAGTTGGCACGCTTGGTTCGATAAACTATATCGTCAAGGGAATGAACGAGTTACCCGGCAAAAAATCAATTATGCTTTTTTCGGACGGTTTTTCGATTTGCACCCAAACCGATATGAAAAAAGATGTCGGGCGTTGTGACCAAATGCAGGCGGCTTTACAGCGTTTAACCGATCTATGCAATCGCGCCGCTGTCACGATTTATACACAGGATGCGCGGGGCTTGACCTTTGTCGGGATGGGGGCGCAGGACAACATCTCTCTGACCACCCAAAAACTTGACGAATCGGTGATGAATCGCACCGAGGAATTAAGGGATAAACAACAAGGATTAGCTTATTTAGCGGCGCAAACCGGTGGACGGGCAGATTTTAACAGCAATGATCTCAACCGTGGCTTAGAAAAAATGATGGAGGACACCAAAGGGTTTTACTTGATTGGCTACCAACCAGATTCTGATACTTTTGACGCAAAAACGCGCAAATTCAATAAGTTAATTGTTAAAGTTAATCGAACTGATTTAAATGTTCGTTATCGGAGCGGTTTTTTCGGAGTTGCTGATAGTGAAATCAAAAAAAGCGAGCCGAGCAAAGAAACCCCTCTGCAACAAATTCTTAAACCTTTGACTTCGCCTTTTACTGCCAATGAAATTAACTTAAAACTAAATGCGGTCTTTGGAAAAGATGAGAAAAACGGTTCGTTTATTCACTCATTTCTTTACATTGACTCCAAAGATCTAAAGTTTGTTGATGCACCGGATGGTTCAAAACAGGCAACTTTTGATATTTTGGCAATTAGTTACGGTGAAAATGGAGTGATTGTTGATCAGCTTGGCAAAAATTATACGATCAACGTTAAAAAGGAAAATTATCAATCTATTTTGAATGACGGATTTGTTTATAACTTTGTTTTTCCGATCAAAAAGCCGGGAGCCTATCAAATGCGGGTTTCGTTGCGCGATGCGGCAAGTGCCAGCGTCGGTTCAGCGAGTCAGTTTATCGAAGTTCCTGACCTCAAAAATGAAAGTCTGACCGTATCAGGAATTATTTTGGAAAATTTGACTGAAACGCAATGGAAAGAGCGAAATTCAGCACAAATCACCAGTCAAAATCAAACAAATTTAATGATGGATACTGCCCTGCGCCGATTTAAGCGGGGAACGGTCTTGAGTTATTCGACCGAAATTTACAATCAAAAACTTGATAAAAATCAGAAACCGCAATTACAAACACAAATCAGAATTTTTCGGGACGGTAAACTCGTTCTAAATGGCAAACCAAACCCGTTTTTGCCGGATGTTCAGACAAATTCGACCAAAATTATTTTTGCCGGAGCCATAGGTTTAGGCAATGAAATGAAGCCGGGAGATTATGTTTTGCAAATTGTAATTACCGACATTTTGGGTAAAGCAAAACATAAATTAGCCACACAATGGGTTCAGTTTGAATTAACCGATTAAACTAAAATTATGAATAAAAAAGTAAAATGGGGAATTTTAGGAGCGGCGAATATTGCCGTCAAAAAAGTAATTCCGGCGATGCAAGCCGGAAAGTTTTGTGAGATTACGGCAATTGCTTCACGCGATTTGGCAAAGGCAAAACAAGTCGCAAATGGTTTGAATATTCCTAAAATCTACGGCTCTTACGAAGATTTGCTGAACGATTCTGAGATTGAAGCGGTTTATATTCCACTTCCGAATCACCTTCATTTAGAATGGTCGAAAAAAGCTGCCGAAGCCGGAAAACACGTTTTGTGCGAAAAACCGATTACTTTGAATGCCAAAGAAGCTAAGGAACTGATTGAAGTTAGGAATCAAACCGGGGTTAAAATTCAAGAAGCATTTATGGTGCGGCATCATCCGCAATGGCTCACAGTCCGGGAGCTAATTCGAGATGGAAAAATCGGCACACTGCAATCAATTACAGGGTTTTTTAGTTATAACCTTCCCAGTCCGGCAAATGTCCGCAATCGGGTTGATTGGGGCGGTGGTTGTTTGCTTGACATCGGTGCGTATTGCATCAATCTTTCGCGGTTTATTTTGGAAACCGAACCAAAAAGAGTTTCGGGATTGATTGAAAGAGATGCCGAAACAGGGATCGATAAATTGACTTCGGCAATGCTTGATTTTCCAAACGGACAAGCAACTTTTACCTGTGCCGCGCGATTAGTTTCATTTCAACGAATGCAGTTTTTTGGCGACAAGGGCAGGCTTGATATGTTAATTCCTTTTAATTCTCCGTCAGATACACCGACCCAAATCTTTTTTGATGAGGGTTCTGATCTGTATCGCCGAAATTTGGAAACCATTGAAATCGAAATAGTTGACCAATATACATTGCAAGGTGATTTATTTTCGCAAGCAATTTTAGAAAATTCGGAGCAAACGATTCCCTTAGAGGATTCATTCAAAAATATGGCAGTCATTGATGCCGTTTTTAGTTCAGCAGAAACAGGGAAGTGGGAGATTCCCGAAAAACTTTAAGCCTACATTTTTCTACCCTTTGCCAAAATTAGCGAAATTTGTCCTGTGTGATTTGAATTATGAAAAAGGATGTGGGAAAAAAGTCTGATTCGTGAAATTGTGCCAAAAAACGGCGTTTCAATCGTTTCTAACCAATCAGACTCAGGAGTTTCCTCAATCAGTTTTTCCAACATCGCAAAGCCTTTTTCAATCAATTTTTTGCTTGCATCAATATCTTTTCCTTGACCCGTATCAGTTTCGCCCATCGTTGTATTTTGAACATCGGTCGAAACACCCAAAAACGTCGCCAAGAGATAAATAATTTCGCCAACGTGACGATAATAAAATCCCGCTGAGGCTGATTGCTCAGTTAGTCTAAAAGCTGCATTCTCAGCAGTTAGCTTGTTAAAAGTAAATGAACAAGTCATTTGATTTTGCGTCAATATGTTTTGCAGTATTTCTTTTTGCATAATTTTATTTTCCTGCAATTAAAACGTAGGTTTTGCCTTTATAAAGCCGAAATCCTTTAGCGTCGGCAATCATCATCAATGGTCGCGGACGCTTCATTTCAGCATCTTCATTTATTTTAA
>DAORIL010000323.1:0-7380 GCA_035438525.1 Pyrinomonadaceae bacterium | reverse complement strand
GTCACACACCCGGACGTTCTCCGATTCATTCATGCCAAAAATGACCAGCATTCATTAACCAATTTTAATATTTCCGTAAATGTTACCGATGCTTTTATGGCTGCGGTCGATAATAAAGAATGGTTTCAAACCGAATTTGGCGGAGAAACCTGGACACAACCGGTTTTTGATCCGCTCACCGGCAAAGATTATGCAGTTTATCGCCGTTCTGATGGCTCAACCGTAACTTTTGCTGACAAATTAGCTTTTGAAAGTGCTGATTTGAGCGATTGCACCATCGAAGCACAACCAAAGCCCGGAATGATTTATGCACCGGATATTTGGAACAGAATCATTGCTTCGGCACATAAATATGCTGAGCCCGGAATTGCCTTTATTGACCAAGTAAATCGCCATAACCATATGATGGAATCAATGGGTCCGATTTACGCCAGCAATCCGTGCGGTGAACAATTTTTACATTTTTCAAATTCCTGTAACCTCGGAAGTATTGATCTATCGAAGTTTTATAAAAAAGGCGGAGACGGAACGAATCCTGATGAAAATATTGATTGGGAAAAATTAGCGCACGTCACACATCTTTGCACCCAATTTTTGGATAATGTGATCGATGCCTGCGAATTTCCGTTGGACGAAATTGATAATGTAGTTAAACGCACTCGCCCGGTCGGACTCGGAATTATGGGTTTTGCCGATCTTTGTTTGAAACATAAAATCACTTACGGCGAATCCGATTCAATTGCATTGATGGATAAAGTAATGGGATTTGTCCGCAAAGAATCTTGGAAAGCATCACTTAAACTCGGTGCGGAAAAAGGAACTTTCCCCGAATTTGAAGCTAATCGTGAAGCCTATGCTAAATTCCTTTACGAAGAAATCGGAATTTCACGCGATATTCCTTTGACTCCGCGTAATTACGAAACAACGACCATTGCTCCAACCGGAACAATTTCGCTAGTTGCCGAAACTTCTTCGGGTTGCGAACCTAATTTCTCTTGGGCATATGTTCGTCAGGATACTTTAGGAACCAGAACTTATGTTCATTCACTAGCAGCGGAAGCACTAGGTGTTACTGTTGACCAAACTGATGAAGAATCGATCAAAGCAGCCGCACAATTTGTGGTTGAAAATGAAGATAAATTGCCTAAACATTTTATCTCGGCTTTGAATATTACCTCGAAACAGCACGTTCAGGTTTTGGCAGCAGCGCAAAAAAATGTTGACAATTCCGTTTCAAAGACTTGTAATGGAGCTAAGGACGATACCGTTGAATCGGTAGATGAACTTTATCGTCTGGCGCGTGATCTGGGATGCAAATGCGTTTCCTATTATCGTGACGGTTCACGCGAAGGACAAGTTTTGACCAGTATGAAAGCTGAAGAAAAGAAAACTGAAGAAGTTCATACAACGGAAGATACGGTTGGACAAAACCAGGAATATAAAGTGGTCGAAAAACAAAAAGAACTTTCGGAACATATTGAGCGTCCGCGCGAATTGCAAGGCTCAACCTGGCGAATTCCTTTTGACGGACAAAACCTTTATGTTACTGTTAATCACAACGGTGAAAGAGTTTTGGAAGTTTTTGCGACCGGACCGATTTCCGAAGGTGTTGGTTTGCTGGCTTCAAAAATGCTTCGCGGCGGATTCGATGTTAAAGAAGTTGCCCGCAGTTTGAATAAAGTGACAGCTACCCATGCTGTTTGGTTTAATCAAAGACTGCTCACTTCGCCTGAACAAGCCGTGGCTGAATGTTTGCTTTTGATTGACCGCAGATTAAAAGATCTGCCGCAATCAGAACGTCAAATTGCCAAGCTGGAAGCTGAAAAAAAAGCTGAAACACCCGTTGGAAATGCTGAAGTAGTTGCTTATTACGAATCAAAAATGGGCAGCTTGATCGGTGAATGTCCTGAATGCAAAGGTCAACTCGAACACGCTTCAGGTTGTGATTTTTGCCGCGATTGCGGCTATTCAAAATGCAAATAGTCCAAAGTCTCAAGTCTCAGGTCTCAAGTTAAATAACATTGGACTTGAGATTTTGAGACTTGAGACTTAAAAAGTTTCTATCCCCTGAAATACTGTGATTTATTATTTAAGCCTGTTGTGCCGATGCATAGCAGGTTTTTTTTATCTTCTGTTGTGAAGCAAAAATACTTTGCCTATAATTGACAGGAAATTTGATGATTCAAAAGAGAAAATATTGAGCGAAAAAGACGTTACTGAATTATTACTTGATCTGTCGGGCGGAAACGCAACAGCAATCGGATTACTGTTGCCGATTGTTTATAACGAGTTACGACGTTTAGCAGCTAGTTATTTGAGCCGTGAAAGAGTTGACCATACGCTTCAACCGACGGCACTTGTTCACGAAGCCTACATAAAATTAATTGACCAGACCCGCACTAATTGGCAAAATCGCGCTCATTTTTTCGGCGTGGCGGCAAATGTCATGCGGCGGATTTTGATTGACCATGCTCGACTTCATAATGCTGATAAACGCGGTGCGGAATATCAAAAGCTCCAGCTTGATACAAATATTGACAAGGCAGTCGAAATGCGAAGCGAACTGATTGCTTTGGACGAAGCCTTGAAAGAATTAGAAAAAATCGCCCCTGAACAGGCAAAACTGGTCGAATTACGCTTTTTCGGTGGTTTGACGTTTGAAGAAACTGCCGAAGTTTTAGGTGTTAGTTTGCGAACCGTCAAACGTCAATGGCGGTTTGTCAGAGCTTGGTTATATGGAAAAATGATCGAATAAAAAAATGAATTCCGAAAGGTGGCAAAAAATTCAAGAAATCTTTGAAACGGCGATTGAAATTGAAAATCCTGCCTATGTTTCATCGTATCTTGAAAATGCTTGCGCGGGTGATGATGAACTAAAAAACGAAATCGAAAAACTTCTCAAACAAGATGCTGAAGCCGAAAGTTTGATGAATCGTCCCTTGATTGAAGAAAGTGGTTTTCATTTGTTAGTTGATTTTGAAGAAGAAAATGATCAGTTAATTGGCAAAAAAATCGGCAATTATCAAATTACCAAAGAAATCGGACACGGAGGAATGGGTTCAGTTTATTTAGCTGAGCGGGTTGACGGCGAATTTGAGCAAAAAGTCGCCATTAAGCTCATCAAACGCGGAATGGATACACGATTTATTTTGCGTCGTTTTCGACAGGAACGCCAAATCCTTGCTTCGCTTGAACATCCATATATCGCTCTGCTTTTGAATGGCGGCACAACCGAAGATAATTTGCCGTATTTTGTAATGGAATTCATCGAAGGCGAGCCGTTTTTTCAGTTTTGCGATAATCAAAATTTGAGTTTAAGGTCACGGCTCGAACTGTTTCAAGAAGTCTGTGAAGCAGTTGATTATGCCCATCAGAAAAAAGTAATTCACCGCGATTTGAAACCATCAAATATTCTGATTAAACGAGATGGAACTCCGAAATTACTTGATTTTGGAATTGCCAAAGTTTTTGATTCAAATCTTGATTATACAACGGTTGACCCGACTGCCACGGCGATGCGGATGATGACACCCGAATACGCTTCGCCCGAACAAATAAAAGGTGAAACTGTAACACCTGCCTCGGATATTTACAGTTTAGGTGTTTTGCTCTACGAACTTTTAACCAAAAATCGTCCTTATCATTTCAAAAATAAAGCTCCACACGAAGTCGCCCGCGTGATCTGCGAAGAAAAACCGATACCGATTTTGGATTTTGGATTGGGGATTTTGGATTTGAATGTGGTTAATTTGGAGAAAATTCTTTTCAAAACTTTGCGGAAAAATCCGTTGGAACGCTATCAAACGGTCAAAGAATTTAATCAGGATATTACCAATTATCTTGCCGGAAAGCCGATTTCTACGCCAGTTTATTTAGTTCAAACAAAAGTCTTTGATAAAAAAAATTCACCAAAATCAATCGCTGTTTTACCGCTCAGAATTTTTAATCTGACGGCGGACGAAAGTCTTCCCGACGAATTTTTGAGTATTGGATTGGCGGACGCAATGATTACTCGTTTGAGCGGCGTTCATAGTCTGGCTGTCCGCCCGACCAGCGCAGTTTTAAAATATAGCGATAAAAACGCGAATTTGTTGGAAGCCGGACGCGAACTGGCGGTTGATTATGTTTTGGAAGGACATTTGAAACGCGCCGGAAGCAAAATCCGCGTTTCGCTCAAATTGCTCGATATTGAAAAAGGTATCAGCATTTGGGCAAATCAGTTTGACGAGATTTTTACCGATGCGCTTGACCTTGAAGATTCGTTGACAGGTAAAGTGGTCGAAGCGATTTTGCCCGAATTGACGCAGACTGAGCGGTTAAAGGTCAAAAAACGCGGCACCGATAACCCCGAAGCCTACGAATTTTATTTGCGCGGTCGGTTTTATCGAAATCAGGTCACGCCCGAAGGCTCAATTAAAGCTAACGAAAATTTTAAACGTGCCATCGAACTTGATCCAAATTATGCACTGGCTTATGCAGCAATGGCGGATTGCTATTTTTCAATCGGTGCGTTCGGTGTCGGAGATCGTCGTGAATGTTGGGATTTGGGTCGAAAAGCCGCCGAAAAAGCAATTGAACTTGATAGCGAATTAGCGGAAGCCTACGCGATTTTGGGATTCATTTACCTCGGTGCGGATTTTAACTCAAAGCAATCACTCAAACTTATCGAACACGCTATTGAATTAAACCCAAACTACGCATCTGGGCATATGTTTTATTCAATTTCGCTCATCTGGGAAGGACAATTTGAAAAAGCAATTGCAGAAGCCGAAAAAGTCATTGAGCTAGACCCGCAAACTCCTTTTAATCAACAACATCTGGCATGGATTCTTTATCATGCGCGGAGATATGACGAAGCCTTGACGAAATGCCGTGAGGTTGTCAAAACTTTTCCCGATTTTGCACACGGACGTTCGACTGCTGCGTGGATTCTGACCTATGCGGGTGAATATGAAGAGGCGATTGAAAATGCAGAAAAAGCGGTTGAACTTTCCAGCAGTGCGCCTTATACCGTAGGCGGGCTGGCGGCGATATATGCCATTGCCGGAAAAACGGAGCAGGCGCGGGAAATTCTAAAGAAGGCAGAAAATTTACCTGTAGAATCCGTTTCGCACTATCCGCTGGCGATTGCTTATGCGTATCTTGGTGAAAAAGATTTGGCGTTGCAGTTACTTGAAAAGGCAATTTTTGACAGAAACGTTTGGATTGTTTGGTTTAAGGCAGATTCGCTGTTCGATATTTTACGCGATGATCCGCGTTTTGCCGATCTATTGCGTCTGGTCAATTTTCCGTCTGAGCCAATTAAAAAAGAAACTTCCAACCATCAAAAGGAAAAAACTATTGCAATCTTGCCATTTCAAATTATTGGAATTACACAGGAAGACAGCACGGACGAAAGATTTTTGGGAATCGGTCTGGCAGATACGCTGATTACTCGTTTGAGTAATATCCGGCAGTTTAATGTGCGCCCGACGAGTTCAGTTTTGCGCTATGAAAACCGCGCCGAAGAACCTTTTTCCATCGGAAAAGAACTCGCAGCGGATTATGTTTTAGACGGAAGTTTACGCCGAATCGGACAAATTATGCGCGTCACGGTTCAGCTATTGAACATTTCCGAGCAAACCATTCTCTGGGCAAATCAGTTTGTCGAAGAATTTACAGATGCCATGGGTCTGGAAGAAAAAATTTCCGAGCAGGTCGTTGAGGCAATCATTCCGCAATTAACAGGCGAAGAGAAAAAACGTTTGACGCGGCGCGGCACGGCAAATCCGCAGGCGCACGAATGCTACTTACGCGGACGTTATTTTTGGAATCAATTCACAGGCGAATCGCTCGAAAAAGCGATCAAAGAATTTGAAACGGCAATCAAACTTGACCCCAATTATGCGTTGCCCTACGTTGGCGTTGCCGATTTTTACAACTGGATCAGTATTGTCGGAGTTTTGCCTTCGGGAGAATGTTTGTTAAAAGCCAAAGAATCAGCCCAGCGAGCATTGGAATTGGACGATTCATTGGGCGAAGCGTTTGTTGCATTATTTTTCCCAACACTTTGTTATGATTTGAATTGGAAGGAAGCCGAGCGTCTCGCATTGCGAGCCATTGAGCTTAATCCAAATTATTCATATGCTTACGAATGTTATTCTTACGTTTTGACAACAGTTGGACGTTTTGAAGAAGGAATTAAAGCCGTCAAACGCGCCGAAGAACTCGAACCGCTTTCGCCACGGGCGATTTTGATGACTTCGTGGACTTATTATCAAACAAGGCATTTTGCCGAAGCACTTGCCAAAGCTGAATCAACGCTTGATTTAGATAAGAATTTTCCGCAAGGATATATGCACTACGGCAATTCTCTGCAACATTTAGGTCGCGCCGAAGAAAGCGTAATTGCGCTGACTAAATGTATTTCTTTGATGCCCGAAGCACCGATTCCGTCATATATTCTCTGTCACGCACTGGTTGCCGCGAATCGCACGGAAGATGCCCGAATGTTTTTGGACGAATTGAAAAAAACGGCAACGAAACGATACATCAAACCTTATTTTATGGCGATGTCGCACGTTACGCTTGGCGAATTTGATGCGGCTTTTGAATGGTTTGAAAAAGGTTTGGAAGAGCGCGACCAATGGTTTGTCTGGCTAGGCACAGATCCAAAACTAGACGCGCTCCGCAAAGATTCAAGATTTCTGGAATTATTCAAAAAGACAAATAATCCGTGGGCTGAATCATTTGGCTAAATTCTATCAATTCAAAGGAATTCCCATCTGCCGTGCCTGTGTTGCCGAATCGCGTGCGCCCCAACGTGATTGGATTTTACCATGTTTGATGATAAACCATTCCATTGCAACGGTTTCAAAAGATTTTCCGGTGACGGGCGAACCGCGAAATGAACCGACAGATTTGCCACGTTCCGTGTAGCGAACGGCAACAATATCGCCTTCGGCAATCATCGAATCAACTTTCAAATTAAAGCCGAAAGCCGCGTGTAATTCCTTCCAAATTTCAATTGCGACCTCCATTCCGCCCGAACCTAAAACGCCGTAAATAATAGCATCTTCGGCAAATAATTTTCGCAGAGTTTCAATGTCCAAACGGTTAAACGCTTCGACATATTCCAAGACGATTTTTTTATTTTCAATTTCCGTCATAACTTTTTCCGCCGCATTCGACTTTGGCAACTTTTATTTTGCGGTAAAGTGTTCCATCAGCTAAAGTTAAAGCTCCTTCCATTTCTTTGCCGTTATTCGTAAATTTCCAAACAGAATCTCTGTATTTACCTGTCAGAGTTTTGCTTTTTTCATCAAATTGAAACTCAATTGTTCCCAGATATTCAGGTTTCTTGTTGATAATTTTGTCCGCCTGAAGAGCAAATTTACCAGC
>DAORIL010000322.1:0-7386 GCA_035438525.1 Pyrinomonadaceae bacterium | reverse complement strand
CCAGACCGTGATGACGATAACTTTATGAAATCAACTATCGCTGAATGGTCTGACGTGGCACCGATATCAAGTAATGTGTCGATAGATGTGAGTTTAGTTGAGCCGCGCAAACGCGAATATTCAAAAGGAAAAGGGAAAATAGCATAATTCTTATGAGCGCAAACGGACATATTGAGAAAAAACGATTAGAAAATCCTCCCAACACGATTGATGTCAAAATCAAACGTCGGGAAAAACTTGGCAGCGACCAATTTTGGGAAACTTTTTCAGTTCCCTATCGCCGCAACCTAAATGTTATTTCGGTTTTGATGGATATTCGCAAAAATCCGGTTACCAAAGAAGGTAAGGAAACAACTCCGCCCGTTTGGGATATGAGTTGTTTGGAACAAGTTTGCGGTATTTGCACCATGGTAATTAATGGGCGGGTGCGACAATCTTGTTCTGCCTTAATAGACGATTTATTGTTGGCAACCGGAAATAATGTCGTTACCCTTGAACCGATGAGCAAATTTCCAAATGTTCGTGATTTGAAAGTTGATCGAACTCCGATGTTCGAGCATTTGAAAAAAGTTCAGGCTTGGATTGAGTTAGACGGAACCCATGATTTAGGTCCGGCAGACCGAATGTCTAACGAGGAGGCTCAGGAACGCTATGCCTATTCGCGTTGTATGACTTGCGGTTGCTGTTTGGAAGCCTGTCCCCAATATCACGAAGATAATTACATCGGACCGCAAGCCATTGCCCAAGCGAGACTTTTTAATATGCACCCGACCGGCAAGATCACAATGGAAGAAAGATTAGATGGTTTGATGCAGGAAGATGGAATTACAAATTGTGGAAATGCCCAAAATTGCGTTCAGGTTTGTCCGATGAGTATTCCTCTAACCAAAGCGATTTATCAAACAAACCGTGATATTACCATCAATAAACTGTTTGGTTGGCTGAAAAAATAATCAATTAATTAACCTATTTTGGGTTTGCTATGCCATTCGTGAAAAAGAGAATCCTCATCTCTTTTTCCCCGAATTAAATTTAGCTTTTGCAAATTCTCATCCGAAACAAATTTTGCTGTTCTGGTATGTAAACTTTCATCGGCAAGTTGGATTCCGGTTTCCAAATGTGAATATTTTTTCGCCAAATCAGTTGCCCAATTTCCATATTTCAAGGTTTCAGATGGATTTTTCCACGCACCATAAAGTGCCAAATACAATTTGTCTTCCATTGAAAAAGACATTTTTGTTTTGCGTTTCGGGGGCTGCCAATTGAGCCATAGAAAATGCGAAGGCGGTGGCGGAAGTGTTACTGAAATTTCTTTAATAAACGGCATAAGCTCCGAAATTGTTGCATTTGTCCACATATTATCAACGCCCCAACAGTGATTTTCAGGATAATGAACCATGGCAAATCGATACATTAATTTAACTCCGGTTGACAGATATGGAGCGCGAAAATAGGCTTTGTTTTTGATCGGGCTATTTTCCATAAAGGCTTTGGCTTCATACAATTCATCTTCGGAATCGGCAAAAATTGGAACAACTACCTCAATTCCCGGAGTCAGAAATTTCAATGTTTTTCTCGTCATCAATAGTTGAAATTCGACAGCTGGGGAAACACTCGGACCCACTTCGTATGCCCAATTAAACACATCTTCGAGATATTTCATACTAAAAACGTGCATTAACGAACCACTAAATTTTGGGCGGGAATAAAGTTTAAGATGAAAGCGCACAATTACGCCGAAAAATCCGCCGCCGGAACCACGAGCCGCCCAAAATAAATCTGAATTTTCGGTTTCACTGGCGTGTAAATATTCACCATCAGCAGTTACCAAATCAATTCCTAATACGCTTTCACACGCCAAGCCAAGTTTTCTGCCATTTAAGGCAAAACCGCCTTGCAATAAATAACCGCCGATGCAAACTCCTTTGCAATGTCCGGCGGGGAAAAATAAATCTTGCTTAAAAAGTTCGGTCAGTAAAATGCTTCCGCCAACTGCAGGACCGGCAACGGCTGTCATTGATTCTTTGTTGATCTCGTAACTGTTGAATTTAGACATATTTATCAAAATGCTGTCGTTACGGACATGATTCGCCGACCAACTATGACCACCGGAGCAAATGCTGATCCTTTTGCCGATCGATTTTGCATATTTTATGGTAGCGATGATTTCGTCAACCGTTTCAGGGACAACCATCATTAACGGCATCCGGTCAAGTTGTCGTTTATTAAAAAGTGTTTTTAAGATGGCTTCTTCAAAGCCTCGATCGGAATGGCGAATAACAATTCCTTTTATATTAAGTTCTTGCATTAACTATATTTAACAACGGATTTAGATTAACTAAATCAATATACAAACTTCGTATTTTCTTCGGGATTCAGGCTTTAAACTCTTGATAAATTTCGGGTAAAAATTGGGCTAAATGATTCATTTCTTCGGCGCAATGAAGCAATAAATCTTTGGCACGCTGTTCTGGGAGTGGCACGACTTTTTGTAAAAAGACAGAAACAGCTTGAGGGATTTTTCCCTGCAAACGGACTTTGATATGTTCTCCGCCAAACCAAAAACGTGAGCGCATTTCTGCTCCATCTTCAGTCGCCCGAATCTGATGTAAAAGCCAACCAAAATCAATCGGAAGTTTAGTGTAACCGACCCGCGCACAGATGAAAACATTTTTGTCTTTGTTTTCGATATTTCGCGGGCTAAAACCAAGTGTTAAAGGAGAAACAAAACTAATGGAAGCGAGTTCCAAACTTTTTCCGATGTATTCTTGAATGATTGAGGTCCTGCCAATGTAAGCCTCGTCATCTTTCCCATCTTGCCATTGCGCCGATTTATGAGCTTTAGGATGCCAAAGTTTATAGCGATTATCGCGGCAACCGTGCCAGCCAAACCACCAATCCCACATTTGAGGCGTAACTCGCGGCATTTTGGTTAAGATAGCAATCCGCATTGAACCGTCATTTTCCAAACTATATCCGGTTTCGATTTCTGCGTATTCATCATTGGCTAATAATTTTGCCTCGCGGACAGGTGGCAGCCTTCCTGCCGGAAAAGGTGATTTTTCCAACCCTTCCAAAACGTGAGGTTGAATCGGAAACATATTTTCAATGAAATATTTGGCATATGGTGTTTTGTAATCTTCCTCCTTATAACCCATATATTTACTTAATTTACTCATATTTTTTTTCTAAATTTCGCTTTACTGCCAAATGATGATGTTCAACGTGATAAATAGTAAAATAAAGCATTTCCCGAACCGTTAATTTTCCTAAAATCGGATGCGGTAAAAGATATTCGTCCAATTGATTTTCGCTATATTTATTAATTTTTTGGCAGAGGCTTTTAACTGTTTTAAGTAATTTATTTCTTAAAACCTCGCCTTGATCAAAGTTAATTATGGGGGGAATAAATTTTCGGCTCGCTTTGCTTCCGGCAGCGAGTTTGCCTTGGTATGTAGAAACCAAACTATTGTAATCCAAAGAACTCCGATTTGTCTTGCCAAACAGCAGTTTCGGCACAAATTTTGGTAATGTCAAAGCCATTTGGACGGGAGAAACTCCACGCAAAATATGGTCTAATTGTTGTCCGGCAGTCCATTTTTGATCGATTGAAAACGTAAAATCATTTTCGTTTAAAGACAAAACATAATCGGCAAAGTTTTGATGATTTACCTTAAGTTTTTCAGTAATAAGTTGTTTTTCCATCAGACATATTTTACGCAAAACTCTTCAAAATAAAAAAGCAGTCTGACCAAAAGTCAAACTGCCTCGGAGATACTGCTTCCGATAAAAAACTATTTATTTACATTTTCACAACGCATTTCCCGATGATCAAAATCCAATGTAAGTTTTCCGCCAGTAAAAGTGCCGCCCACATATTCCTGAACAATTCCGTAGAGACCGTGATAACATTTTCCGTCTGCTTTTTTGAATGCAATATGTGCCCCTCGGGACCGGCTTAAAATAATACCGGTCAACTCATTTCGTTTTATTAAATAATCTGACGAAATAATATTTACTTTCAAAAAAGTGTAATTTTTTCCCTGCATCGCCGTTTGCGATTCAAATACGTCCTTGAACCATTTTTCTAATTTTGCGTCGTGCAAAACTGCTTTCGGCATTCTTTCGGCATCAATTTTGGCATTCAGATTTTTCTCGGCTTTTGCAGCACGTTCGGCAACTGTGCCAAGACTTTTAATATCGTTGGAAATTGCTGTGTAAGCTGCATTTATGTCTGTTTCATCAGGAAAAACCCGATGTGCATTGTCCAAATAAGATTGACGAAGCAATAACTCAAAATAATAATGCTCAGAGCTTTTTGCATCCAAACTTTCGTTTAATTGTTTGATCAATTTATTCCTGTTACTGTCAGCTGCTTCTAAAACCTTTTTAACGTATCGCAACGCCAAATCAAGTTCTCTTTGAATTGACGAGCGTTCAATGGTTAGAATTTTTTCGGTTAATTGATTGTATTCGGCAATCGATTTTTGAGTAGAACCTTCCGTATCTCCGCTGTCAGTTTGAAGATTTCTTTGAAAAAGTTTGGTTAAAATTTTGTCTGCTTCGATTTTTGACCTTAATTCATTTCTTGAACTTTCTTTTTCGTTTGCGCGTTTTGACATCATTTCTTCCAATGCCTTTTCCATTTTTGTAGCATCAAAATTCGGTTCCCGACGTTTTAACGATTCCAAAGCACTTTTTGCACCATATTCTCGTTCCTCGGAAATTGCTTTCCAAAAAGTTTCAGCGAATTTCTTTCCCGCAGAGGTTTCCTGAGCAAAAATTGAAAGTTGGGCAAAAATAAGCACACCGATAATTACAAAAAACTTGTTGGTTTTCATTGTTTTCTCCTGTTTTGTTTTTCTTATTAAACAAACAAATCCAAAATTTCGGAATTTGTCTAAATCTGTTTGATTGGTGAACGCTCAACTAAAATTTTTCTTGCAGCCAAAATTGAAAAAAGATTTTTAGTTTTTGCAAAACATTGCCTCCATTAGGTTTAGCAAAAGAAAAAAAGCAGTCAAATTTTCGACTGCTTGGTGATTCTGTATTGTAGTAAGGGCTAAAGTTTAATTGATTCAATGGTGTAGCCTTGTTTTTTTAATAAGTTCAAAACGCCCTTTTCGCCGCCAAGGTGTCCTGCACCGATTGCGATAAAATTCGATTTCTCACCCATTGCTTTTTCGATTTTTGGAATCCAATCTGTATTTCTTTCCTCAAGCAAGCCCTTTTCAAACTCTGCACCGCCAAAGTTTCCGGTAATAGTTTGATAAAGAATTTCGGAATTTTGAGTTTTATAAACTCGAATAATATTTTGCATTTCGCCAATTGATTTTTGCGGATTGAGAGCCATTTCATAAAGTTCCTTGGCTTGATCGTCAAATGTTTTTTTATCTAATTTTTCTAACTGAAGTGCAACAGTTTCTAAACCTTCAACCGGAATTTTCTTGGCCACAGCGGTTTGCATAAAACTTAAATCATAAGAACCGGGAGGTTGACAACCGATGACTTTGGGGCTGCTCGTAAAAGCCACCGAAATCATCATTGGTCGGTATTTATTGAGCAAATCTACCGAAACTCCGACATAATTCTTAAACATTTCATCAACTTTTGCATATTGATCAGGGGTCAAATAATCTTTCAGCGATTTCCCATCGGGCATCGAAGCACTAGCAACCATTGACTGCATAACCGCAGGATCATCCAAATCAATCTCCATCAAAAGCTGTTCGCTTTGTCCGATTAATTCATTTAATTTATCCATTCCAAACATTTCGGTTTGGCAAATTATATGAAATGTGCCGTAGATATATGAAGGTTTTTTGAGGTTTTTACCGCTGATTTTATAAAGCAAACCATGGGATTCGGCAGGTTTTGCAACTTGCGCCGAAGCCGAAATTACAATTGAAAAAGATGCAAAAACTGCTCCTAAGAATAATAAGATTTTTTTCATAATTAAACTCCGTTGTTTATTAAATGGTTGAAGATTTTCCCCAACTCAACCAAATTAGTTAAACTTTAGCAAAGAAAATCACAATTATTTTTTGCAATGTGATTTTTTTATTTTTCCTCAGACTAATTGATACGGGATGGCGAACAACTTTGAACAAACAATTCGGGAACATGCAGGGATTTTGCATAAACTTTGCCGCGTCTATTCGAACAATCAAACGGAATATGAAGAGATTTTCCAGGAAATGATGATTCAAATTTGGCTAGCCTTACCGAATTTTCGTGGTGATTCGCAGCTTTCAACCTGGATTTATCGAATTTGCATCAATACCGCGCTCAACTTTCGCACCAAATCCAAGAAGTTTAAACGCGACGTTCCTTTGGAAGAAAAAATGTCGGCGGATTTTGTTTTTGAAGATGACAAAGACGAGCAGTTGAAAAGACTTTATCAAGCAATCCGCGAGTTAAAACCGATTGACAGAGCCATTGTCAGTTTGTATCTGGAAGAAAAATCTTACGAAGAAACCGCACAAATTTTGGGAATTTCCAAAACAAATGTGGCGACGCGATTGATGCGGCTCAAACAAAAATTAATTGAGAGGTTATCAAGATGAATGAAGATGAATTAAAGGCAATTTGGCAGAAAAATGAAAATCTTTCGCTCGAAAACTTTGATTTTGAATCAATCAAATTAAGGGCGATTGAATCTCAGCAAAAACTTCGGAAACGCATAAAAAAGGAAATATTTGTTGGGGTATTGCTTTATTTGCTTCTTATCCCCATTTTTTATTTTTTCCCAAAAACAATATTTCTGATTCCAATTTTTATTGCTACTTGGGTTTGGTATTTGTGGGAATTGAAACGAATTTATCGAGTTAATGCGGAATTCCAAAATCTTGAGAATCTCAAATTAATTTTACAAACCAAACGCCAACTTTTGCGTGGTTATTTTCGACGAACCCGATACGTTACCGCATTAGGAATGCCGATTTTGCTGATTTTATCTTTTATTCTTCTTACTTCGTGGGAGTTAATTATTCAAAACCCGATGCCTTTTTTGAAAACATTAGTATTTTCTCAAATAGCCGTAATTATTTGTGTTGAATTATTGCTCTGGCTTATCTATCGTCCAATGCTGGACGAAACCGAAGATTTATTGCGACAATTAGATGAATCGCAATGAATTTCGCTGAATCCGTCAAATATCTCTATTCACTTGGTAACGAAGTTTTGGCAATGAAACTTGGTTTGGAAAACCCCACCAAACTATTCGAGGCACTTGGCAACCCCCAGCAAAAATATCTGAAAGTTCAAGTTGCCGGAACCAATGGTAAAGGCTCGACATGTGCTTTTCTTGACTCAATTTGCCGTTCTGCCGGAATCAGAACAGGGCTTTATACCTCTCCGCATCTGGTTTCTATAACTGAGAGAATA
>DAORIL010000321.1:0-7423 GCA_035438525.1 Pyrinomonadaceae bacterium | reverse complement strand
AATCCGGACAAAGTAAAACAAGGATTGGCAAATCAAGGTTTACAGCCAAATGATTGGGGCGGCGATGTTGAAATGATTCCTGTTTCCGCCAAAAAACGCGAAAATCTCGACACTTTGCTCGAAACAGTTCTGCTCCAAGCTGACATTATGGATTTGAAAGCAAGTCCGACCCGTCGGGCTTCTGGTGTGGTTTTAGAAGCTAAGTTAGATAAAGGTCGCGGTTCGGTTGCTACTGTTTTAGTTCAACAGGGAACCTTAAAAGTGGGTGATCCATTTATTGTCGGACAAGTTCACGGCAAGGTTCGGGCGATGTTTAGTGATCGCGGCGAACCGGTCAACGAAGCCCCGCCGGCAACCCCGGTTGAGGTTCTCGGATTACAAGGCGTTCCGCAAGCCGGGGATACTTTCCAGGTTGTGGCAGATATTGACCAAGCCGTTTCGATTGCCGGACAACGGGCAATGCAGGCGCGACAACGTGCAATGTTAAAAACAACCAAACGCGGTTTAGAATCACTCGGTCAAGCTGAATTCAAGGAACTTTTGATTATTATCAAAGCTGATGTGCAGGGTTCAGTCGAAGTTTTGCGTTCAACTTTAGAAAAACTCTCGACTGAAAAAGTCAAAGTTCGAGTTATCAGTGCTGGAGTGGGAGCTATTGCCGAATCTGATGTTTTATTAGCTTCAGCAAGTCAAATGAGTGATAATTCATCGGCAGTTGTAATCATCGGTTTTAATGTTAGACCGGGAGCAAAAGCGGCAGAAGTTGCTAAACAAGAAGATGTTGATATTCGTCTGCATTCAATCATTTACAAGGTCGAAGAAGAAATTACGGCGGCAATGATTGGAATGCTTGATGCGGTTGAAAAAGAAACTATCCTTGGTAAAGCGCTCGTTCAAGACACGTTCAAAGTTACCAAAATTGGAACAGTGGCAGGTTGCCGGGTTATTGATGGAATCATCAAACGCCAAGCAAAAGCCAGACTTATCCGCGATGGTGTTGTTGTTTGGACAGGCGATATTGATTCGCTCAAGCGTTTCAAAGAAGATGCCAACGAAGTTAGACAAGGTTTTGAATGCGGTATCGGTTTAGTGAACTTTAATGATATTAAAGTTAATGATGAAATCGAAGCGTTTATTGTTGAAAAGATTGCCGCTACGGAGTTGTAAGTTTTGAAAGTTTAGAATGTTTGGAAAGTTTTGGAAGTAAAAAAGAATTTTCTTCCTGAACTTCCTAAACTTCCTCGAACTTCTTAAACTCAAAGAAATGAGAAGACCTGAGAGATTAGCACAAACTTTGCGCGAAGAAATTATGGAAATTGTCGGTTACGAATTGGAAGACCCAAGAGTTGAAGCCGTCACCGTAACCGATGTTCGTGTATCTGATGATCTGAAAGACGCAAAAGTTTATGTGTTGATAGAAGGTAATGAAAAAGAAATTCGAGAGGCAATGAAAGCTCTCCAACACGCGGAAAAATATGTGCGGTCACAAGTCGCAATGAATTTGAGCATTGCACACGCGCCCCATATTCATTTTGCCCGTGATACGGTTGAGGAAAAGGCAGGGCGCATTGACCAAATTTTAGAAGAATTAAAGGACAATGGAGAATTGGTAGTGGAGAATTGATAGTATTTCCCGCAAGCTATCCGCTATTCACTATTCGCTATTGGGATGTTAAGTCAAGTTGTAGAACTAATTGAAAATAAACAAGTTTTTGGAATTACCACCCACGTCCGACCGGATGGAGACGGAATTGGTTCTTCTTTGGGACTTTGCTGGTTGTTACGCTCTTTAGGGAAAACAGCCGAGGTTATCGTGAGCGATGGAATTCCCCCTTCATACGCCACCCTTCCCGGTTCAGAAGAAATTCGTAAAGTTGCAAAAATTGATCGGGAATATGATGCGGTTTTTGTTATTGAATGTTCCGATATAAATCGCCCGAACATCGAAAATCTTAATCAACAATTTACTGTAAATATTGATCATCACGCGACTTGTGAACATTTTGGAACAATCAACTGGATTGATTCAACTGCTTCGGCTGTGGGTGAAATGATTTACAATCTTTGCAAGGCAATTGGGGGACGCATCACCAAAGAAATTGCTGATTGTGTCTATATGGCATTGATCGCCGATACAGGTTCGTTCCATTATCCCAACACAACTGACAGAACTCTGAAAGTCGCTTCTGAATTAGTAAAAGTTGGAGTTAAGCCCGCACAAATTTCCGAAGCAGTTTACAACAATTACACTTGGGGGCGCATTGAATTAATCCGTGAGGTTTTGAATACGGTTCGGCGGGATTACACCGGAAAAGTTGCTTTTATGCGGCAAACCCTGGTCGCGAAAGAGTTTTCTGGAGCAGTTGACGGGGATAATTCAAATTTTGTCAATATTCCATTAACTGCTAAAGAAGTCGAAGCAGTATGTTATATGCGTGAGGTCGAATTTGGAGTTTATAGGGTTAGTTTACGGAGCAAAGGCGAAATAAATGTTGCCAAAATTGCCGAAAAATTCGGCGGGGGTGGACATAAAAACGCGGCAGGCTGTTCGGTCAAAGGCGATTGGGACGAGAAAGAAAGTGAGATCGTTAATTTATTAACTGAGGCGGTCGAGAATATTCATTTGAATGATTTAGAATTAAGTTTTGTATAAATTAAAATAAGAACAAGGTGGGAAGTTATGGCAAGTGCAAGCAAAGAAAAGCGTTATAAATGGCGACGCGATGATTATCGGGAAAAAACTCACGGACTGTTGATGGTCAACACCGGTAATGGAAAAGGGAAAACAACTGCGGCTTTAGGCGTTTTAGTTCGGGCGGCGGGACGCGAATTGAATTGTTGTATGATCCAATTCATGAAAGCTAAGAACGACCGTTATGGCGAACACGAATCACTCGAAAAGCTTGGCGTTGAAGTTCACACCATGGGCGACGGTTTCACCTGGGATACCAACAATCCTGAACAAGATATTAAAACCAGCGAAGAAACTTGGGACTTATGCATTGAAAAAATGCGAAGCGAAGAATATGATTTGCTCGTGTTTGACGAACTTGTTTATGTTTTGGATTACAAATTTCTTGATCTACAAAAAGTTTTAGACGAAATTAAATCTATCCGCGAAAAACAACCACATTTACATATCATCATGACCGGGAGAAATGCACCCCCTGAACTAATCGAAGCGGCTGACCTGGTAACAGAAATGACCGAGGTTAAGCATCCATTTTACGCCGGAATTTATGCTCAACAGGGAATTGAGTTTTAATCGGAAATAGCCACAAAAAAGCACAAAATTAAGATTCACATCTATAATCTTTTGTTTTTTTTGCTTCTTGCGGCTATTTTTTGAATTTTAACCGATAGATTTATTTTTCTTTATTTGACGAATTTTGTAGTAACCTGTAAAAATTCTTCAATTTGCGAATTCCAAAAAATCCAATCGTGTTTTCCGGGCAATTCGCGGAATTCATGCGGAATTTTCTTTCCGACTAATAAAGCATTAAATTCCCGATTAGACTGAACCAAGCCATCTTCGGTTCCGCAATCAAGATAAATAAAAGGAAGAGATTTTACTTTTTCAGCCGGCATTTCCCGCACCATTTTGTAAATATCATTATCTTTGCGCGTTTGGCTGTCATCTGCTCCATAAACCTTATCTATTGAATCGGTTAAAGCTTTCCAACTATTACCGAGCGTTTTGACTGAAAACGAAGCTGCGCCTAATGCACCGCTGAAAGAGCCCACTAACACAAACTTATCAGGGTATTTCAAACCGAATTTAAGAGAACCGTAGCCGCCCATCGACAGTCCAGCCATAACTCGATTTTCGCGATTGTTTTTAGCGCGGAATTTGGCTTCAATGGTGGGAATAAGCTCTTGAATGATATAGCTTTCGTATTTGTCATTGGGTGCGGAAATACTGTCCGAATACCAACCATCGTCGCCTTCGACTAAAACGATAACAAATTTATAGTTTCGCGAAAATTCAATAAGTTTTGTTTTTTCAGACCAATTGCTAAAATGTCCGGTCAAACCGTGAAGCAAATAAAGAACAGGATACTGTGTTTTCTCGTCCTTTTGGTCGTATTTAGACGGAAAAATTACGCGATAAGGCATTTCCCGTGACATCAGCTTACTGTTAAGTTTAAAGTCTTCAACCTTTGGGGCATCCTGAGCATGAACGCAAAAAGCGAAACTGAAAACGAATACTAAACAAAGTTTGAAAATTATAAATTTTTTCATAACCTAATTGAAAAGTTTTCCAAACCACCCTTGGTCATCCTTTTTGATAATTTGAGTCAATTCACCCGCATCCAACCAGACTCCCTGACATTTATTACAAGCATCAATGGTAATATTCTCAAAGACGGATTCGACCAAAACTCCGTCACATCGAGGGCATTTCATCTCGGTCACTTCTACTTTTTCGGCTTCCATTTTAGCCTTCATTTTGGCAAGAAGCTCTTGTTCTTGGCGGTGGAAATATTCGTTTTCCAGAGCAGAGCCTCGCTCATCTAAATCAATTGGCATAAAAAATCTCCTGTAAATTTATAAGTTTTTTGAGTTCTAGTTTAAAAAATAACAGACAAATGAAGAACTTCCAAATTAGTCAAATTCGATTCTTTTTAACGACTGTTCGGAACCGACTTTGCCAATCTTAATTTCGGCTTTGAAGTAATTTTCTCCGCGAATTGGCGCGTCAGCCAACCGTCGTAAGTAATTAATTTGACCAATATGCTGGAGTGCATCGGCAATCGGTCCTTGAAAAAGTTTTTCCGGTGAGGTCTGAATCGGTTGGTCGGAAGCTAAATATTCATCAAATCTTTGCAATGTTTCAAAGAATCGTTGGACTTCATTGTCCCAAGTTAAAGGTGCCGAATTTTGCCAGCGATGTTCGCCTTTTGCCATCCATAATGCCCAATCAAAAAGGTCGCCAATATGCGCCAAAATTTGGGCAGGAGTGCGCGAATTTTCGCCAATTTGAAACTCGGCAAAACTTTCCGGCGCATTACGAACGGATTTTTCGCCACGATAGGCAACAGTTGCTACAGTATGTCGCAAAAATTCACGAGCGATATCCATTAATTTTTCTTTTTCTTTTCTTCTTTTGGAACTTTGGTGGAGGCTTCGATAACTTGATTGCAGTAATCCATTGAGCCGATAACTATTCCTTTTTCTTTATCGTCAGTAGTTTTGTCAAGGAAAGTTTTGAATTGAGGTGTCCATTTTTGGCAGCCTTCGGCTAAAATATGAACAGCTTTCCCAAAAAGCGGATTGTTAATGTCGTGTTCAGCCGCATCATCAATTTTCATGATCGCTTCGTCCAAACTTTTCTGAATATCCCAAAAAAGTTCACCAAAAGTTCCCGTTCTTAATTCGCCCCAATCGGAATCGTCTTTTTCTTTATCCTTAGATTTTTTTTCCGGAACTACTGCAGTTGCTCCGTTGAGAGCCAATAAACGGCGGTCAATTATTTTGACCATTACTTTCATTCGTAGATCAAGCTCCTGAGCCTCGCGAATAATTAGATCTTCCTTATCCGTCAGATTGTCGCGTTTTTGGGCGGAACTAGGAGTAATGACCAAAAAGATTGTAATTGCAAAAAGAAAGATTTTATTAAAACTAATTTTCATTTGTTTTCGCTTTGGGAACAACCGAATCACTAAAAAGCGGTTCAACGGCTTTGGCTCGCGCCTCACGGACAACTTTCATCAATTTTCCAACGTAATATCCATATTTGACGGGCATTTCACGCCGGATAATTTCTAAACGGGGAATTTGTTTGCGGAGATAAATTTCAAAATCTATAAATCGTTTGTCAATTTTGTCCCCACCCGTATCATTTTTGAATAGATAAGTTAAAGTATTGTCTAAAATGGCTTGAAAACCCGCCAATTCATTAATTGAATCTCTAAAATTTTCTTCAGTTTTCAGTTTTTCAGCTTTTAAAAGTCTGGCGTTCATCAAGCCAAATGAAACTTTAACTCTTTTTTTTATGTCATTTTCAGAATCGAGTTGTTTTTTTTCATCTTTGGAAACAAACATCAAAGGCGGAGGAGCCACATCAGGCGGCGGTTCTTCCTGAGCGATAATGACATTTGAACAAATCAGCTGAATAGAATAAATCGCCATTAAAATAAACAAGCTCCGTTTGTTAGAAATTATCTTACTCATTTTTCCCTCCTTTTTTTACGCCGTCACCATTTTTTATCTGTTTTTCCAAAATTGGTAATCGAAGATTTACTTTGTCAATTTCGAGTTGATATTGTTTAGAATCAGCGATTTGTAAAAACTTTTGATAGTTTGTTCTTGCGTCAGTATATTCTGCCAAATTATCGTGGGTAATAGCAAGAAAATAATACGCCACTGCCAGATCCGATCTTTTTTCAATTAGCCATTGAAATTCAGTTTTTGCCAAAGCAAATTGTTTTAATTCAAATAGGGCAGTCGCCAGATTTGCGTGAATTGTGTAATTATCCGGCGCATAAGCTAAAAGTTTTTTGAGCAAAACCGCTGCATTTTCAAATTGTTTAGCCTGCAGTAGTGCAGCTCCGAAACCTATTGCATGGGAAATATTGGTCGGTTCCGCCTCATTTGCGCGACGGCAATATTCAAGTGCTTTAGCCGGATTTGTTCTGGTCAAAATACATAAACGACCTAACAGGTTTGCATTTTTAGGTTCGGTTTCAATTTGTTTTTCCAAAGCGGAAATATCCGTGGAACTATTAGCAATAATTGTGTTGCGAAATTTAATGACTTCTTGGTTTTGGCCGTCCAACGAATCAATGATTTTGAATGCTTCATCAATTTTTCCGTTTTCTGCATAAACTCTAGCTATTAAAAGATTCCCGCTGATAGAATTAGGATAAAATTTAACTAGGGTTTGAGCCGTTTGAAGTGCTGTGGAATAATTTTTTTCTGCCAATGAGATTTCAGCTAATTCGGTTAAGGCATAAGAATTTTTCGGCTCTAATGCCAACGCACGGGATAGATTTGATTTGGCGGCAGACTGATCGCCTAATTCTTTTTCGATTGCTCCTCGGGCTGTCCAAATGGAAGCACTTGGGTTTTGCAAACTATTTAATTTGGCTAACAAATTCTTCAAAATAACAGCCGAAGCTTTAGTTTTGATCCGCAAAGTTGTGAGCGATAGAAAAGCGGATTGATTTGATTCATCTAGTTGTAGAACTTTGTTTAAAACTGCCTCGGCTTCTTCAAATTTTTCAAAACGAACCAAAAGTTCGCCCAAACTAGCTAATGGTAGAACCCAATTTTCTTTTAGTTCAGTTGCTTTACGATATGATTTTTCGGCTTCTAAATCTCGTCCTAAAGACTGTAATGCAGAACCTTTTTGAAACTCCGCTTCAGGAAATTCGGGAGCAATTTTGAGGGCTTCTTCATAGAATTTGAGGGCGGTTCTAAA